>CAZPYF010000058.1:0-11782 GCA_964590015.1 uncultured Burkholderiaceae bacterium | reverse complement strand
CCGTGCGTCTTCGAGTACGTTTATTTTGCGCGGCCCGACAGCTTCATGGATGGCGTGTCGGTCTACGACGCTCGCCTGCATATGGGCGAGTATCTGGCGGATAACGTGGCGCGTTCGTTGCGGCTCGGGGAGATCGATGTCGTGATGCCGATTCCCGATTCGGCGCGGCCGTCGGCCATGCAACTGGCCTCGCGGCTCGATCTGACTTATCGGGAAGGCTTCATCAAAAACCGATACGTCGGTCGCACGTTCATCATGCCTGGCCAGGCGGTGCGCAAGAAATCGGTGCGCCAGAAACTGAGCGCCATCGATATGGAGTTCCGAGGCAAGAACGTACTGCTCGTCGACGACTCGATTGTGCGTGGCACCACGAGCCGCGAGATCGTCGAGATGGCTCGAGCGGCCGGTGCCAATAAGGTGTTCTTCGCGTCCGCGGCACCGGCGGTACGGTTCCCGAATGTGTACGGCATCGACATGCCCACTCAGTCCGAGTTGATAGCCCATGGCCGGGAGACCGATGAAGTGGCACGTGAAATCGGCTCCGACGGGCTTGTTTATCAGAACCTGCACGATCTGGAGCAGTCTATTCAAGATCTCAATCCGGCCATGAGCCAGTTTGAGTCATCCTGCTTCAACGGATGTTATGTCACTGGCGATATCGATGATGATTATCTGGAAACGCTACGGCGCACACGAGGCGAACGTGCTCCAGCGGGCGCCATGTCGCCCAATGGCAATGACGATTGAGTCGAGCTGGTGTCAGCTTGTTACGGCAGGCTGGGGTCGTAACCGCTGCCCGATGATCTTTTCCGCCTCTACCGCAAAAAACAGCACCAGCGCCGCCGCGAATGTGAGCAGCCATTCCTCTGCGCTGAGAGCTGCGGAGCCAAAGATGCCGTGCATTGGGCTCCAATATACATACAACAGCTGGAAGAGTACGGCCACTGCCATGGTGAGCAGCGCATAGCGGTTGCCGAACAGACCTGCCCAGTCGAGCACGGTGTGCCTGGGGCGGCGGCAATTGATTAGATAGACCACTTCACTCAACACGATCGTGTTGACGGCCATGGTTCGTGCGACTTCGATGCCGGCACCTGCCTCGATCTTGTAGAGGAAAAGCGTAATGGCGCCGAGCATCATCAGTACTGACACAAACACCGTGCGCCAGATAAAGAAGGCGTCGAAAAGCGGCTCGTCGGGCGGGCGAGGGCCACGCTGCATGATATTGGCTTCCGGGGCGTCGAAAGCCAGCGCGATGCCCAATGTGCCGGCAGTAACGATGTTGATCCACAGGACTTGTGCCGGAGTGAGGGGAAGTGTGAACCCAAGCAACAGGGCGGCGATCACAACTAATGCCTCGCCGCCGTTAGTGGGCAGCATGAAGAGAATGAACTTGCGCAGATTGTCGTAAACGGCGCGGCCTTCTCGCACGGCGGCGGCAATGGTGGCAAAGTTATCGTCGATCAGCGTCACGTCCGAGGCGTCACGGGCGGCGTCTGTGCCGTTCAGGCCCATGGCAATACCGACGTCAGCTCGCTTCAGCGCTGGTGCATCGTTCACGCCGTCGCCGGTCATGGCAACGATATTACCGTTATTCTGTAGCGCCTGTACCAGCCGTAACTTGTGTTCGGGGCTGGCCCTGGCGAAGATGTCGACGTCGTGCACTACGCTTTGCAGCGTTGTATCGTCCATGACGGCGATTTCGGCACCTGTTACCGCCGGCTTGCCCTGGCCAATACCCAACTGTGCCCCGATGGCGCGGGCCGTATCGGCGTGATCGCCGGTGATCATCTTGACCCGTATGCCTGCGCCATGGCATTGTGCGACCGCCGCAATGGCTTCAGTACGCGGTGGATCGATAATGCCGGTCAGTGCCAGCACGGTAAAGCCGGTCTCCATGTCGGCCTTTGAAAGTAGCGCGTCACGAGGGCACGCGGGCTTCCGAGCTAAAGCCAGCAGGCGTAAGCCGCGCCCTGCAATGTCGTTGGCCATGCGTCGCCAATAGTCGACATCGATCTCGCGTTCACCATTGTCGTCGATCTGCCATCGGCACATGGCCAGCACACGCTCAGGCGCGCCTTTCACCAGGATCCAGTCTTGACCGGTGTCGTCGCGATGGTGTGTGGCCATGTACCGGTTTTCAGATTCGAAGGGGATCGAGTCGAGCCGGGTCCACCGGCTCGCCAACTGCCGAGTATCAAGCCCGCCTTTACGACCCAGTACGAGCAGCGCGCCCTCGGTGGGGTCCCCTACGATCTGCCAGCCGTCTTCGCGGTGTTCCAGCACGCTGTCGTTGCAGAGCAGACCGGTTTGCAGGGCGGGCAGCAGGTGTATCTGATCAGTGGCAGGGTCTTGGCCATCGGCAGCATCGACACTACCTTGGGGCGCATAGCCGACGCCTTTCGCCTCGTAGCTGCCGGCCGCTGTGACCACGCGTTGCACCGTCATTTCGTTGCGGGTCAGAGTGCCAGTTTTGTCGGAACAAATGACCGTCACGGAACCCAGACTCTCGACGGCAGGCAGCCGTCGAACCACGGCCTTGTGGCGGGCCATACGTTGCACGCTCAACGCTAGAATCACTGTCATGATGGCCGGCAGCCCTTCCGGGATAGCCGAGGCCACAAGCGCCACTACCATCCGAAACATATCGGGCACAGGATAGCCACGCAGGAACACGCCGAAGGCGAAGGTGGCTGCGGCAAGAACCAGGACGACGACGGCCAGCCTGAAGGAGAAGCCGTTGATTTTGCGCATTAGCGGGGTGGCCACGCTATGGACGCCGCTGATGAGGCGGCTGATACGCCCGATTTCGGTATGTAGGCCGGTCGCCACGACGATACCGGAGCCTTGCCCGCTGATTGCTAGGGTACCGGAATAGGCCATACCCTTGCGGTCGCCGAGCGGTGCGTCGGCAGCAACGGTTTCGGGCGATTTCTCAACGGCCAGTGACTCGCCGGTGAGAGATGCTTCATCGATCCGCAGTTCCCGGGAATGAACTAGGCGTAAATCTGCGGGAATGCGGTCACCCGCCGCGACCAGCACGCGGTCGCCCGGCACGAGCGATGCGGCGTTTACAATTTCGCGTCGCCCGGCGCGTACCACCGTGGCGTGAGGAGCCAGCATGCCGTGCACCGCAGACAAGGCATTTTCCGCCTTGCCTTCCTGCACGAAACCGATGACGGCATTGATCAGAACGGCGCCCCAAAGTACGCCCGCGTCGACCCATTCGCCCAGCAGGGCGGTAATGATGCCGGCACCCATCATTAGGTAAAGCAACAGACTGTGGAACTGACGTACGAAACGCAGCACGACGTGCCGGGGTTTCGAGGTCGCGAGTGCATTGGGGCCGTAGGTAGCCAGCCGCGATTCAACCTCCTGATGCGACAGGCCATTTTCGGGGGACACCAAGGCCTGCGCAATCTCATCGGTCGGCAGGCAGTGCCAAATTAGCTCGTCGATATGCGATTTATCCTCCATGAGTTCGGCTCCTGAACTTCATGTAACATGTTGATTATCTCACTGGGACTGGGCCATGAGCGAATCTAGACGCTATCGCAACCTAATTGAATCCGCCCGGAAGACGGATCCGCCGTACTGTGCCGTCGCGCATCCCTGCGACGCCAGCTCGTTGGAAGCGGTGGTCGAGGCCGCCCGGCTCGGGCTGTTCCGGCCGATTTTGTTAGGCCCGCGTGCCCGAATCCGTGCAGTAGCCAGGGAAAATGGCTTCGACATCTCTGATATGGAGCTGATCAGTACGGCGCACAGCCATGCTTCGGCCGAACGGGCCGTGGAGTGCGTGCAGAGCGCGCAGGCATCGTTGCTGATGAAAGGCAGCCTGCACACCGATGAGCTGCTGCATGCCATTCTGAAGCACAACGGTGGCTTGCGAACCGAGCGCCGTTTAAGCCATGTATTCGTCATGGATGTGCCCCGTTACGATGAACTCCTGTTCATCACCGATGCGGCGGTGAATATCTTCCCCGACCTGGAAATAAAAGCCGATATCGTCCGTAATGCCATCGACCTGCATCTAGGTCTGGGTCTGGGCACACCGCGCGTCGCCATTGTTTCTGCTGTTGAGCAGGTTACCAGCAAGATTCCCAACACGCTCGTCGCCGCGGCATTGTGCAAGATGGCTGACCGGGGGCAGATTGTCGGAGGCCTGATTGATGGCCCCCTAGCGCTCGACAACGCCATCAGTCCTGAAGCAGCCCGTGTGAAGGGCATTGAATCCGAGGTGGCGGGCCGTGCACAGATACTCGTGGTTCCCGATATGGAAGCCGGCAACATGCTGGCCAAGAACCTGACTTTCTTGGCAGGCGCCTCTGCGGCAGGCATCGTGCTAGGGGCGAAGGTGCCCGTTATTCTGGCAAGCCGTGCAGACAGTTGCAGTACAAAACTTGCGTCTTGCGCTGTCGCGTCTTTGTATTCCGACTACCAGGTGAGACGTCTTGCCACATTGACCAGAGAGCGGAACGATGAGTGATGTGATTCTGGTAGTCAATGCCGGCAGTTCGAGCCTGAAATTCCAAGTTCACGATGTAAGCCGGGCGAATACGCTGTCGCTCGCATTAGGCGGGCAGGTGTCGGCGATCGGCGCCGGGAGGCCGGTGTTCCGGGTGAAGGATGTGCAGGGCGGCGTGCTGGAAGACCGTTCGTTCGAGGCCGGCCAGGTCCCCGATCTTGCGGCGGCGCAAGAAATCTTGGCCGGGTGGCTGCGGGGCCGTATGTCGAGGCCGCCGGTCGCCGTGGGTCACCGCATTGTGCATGGTGGCCACCGTATGTCGCGCAGTGTTCTGATTTCCCAAGACATTCTTGAATACCTTGATAGCCTGGCGCCTCTTGCGCCTTTGCATCAACAAAACAATTTGGCGCCGGTGCGTGTGGTGTTCGATCACTGGCCGGAAATCCGTCAAGTAGCATGCTTCGACACCGCTTTTCATCGTTCACAGAATGCCGTGGTCGAACGATTCGCGCTGCCCCAGGAATATTATGAGCGGGGGGTCAGACGTTATGGTTTTCATGGCTTGTCGTACCAGTACATCGCAGAGCGTCTACATGAGGCGCTGCCCGAGGTCGGCGCGGGGCGAGTTATCGCCGCGCATCTGGGGTCAGGGGCATCCGCCTGCGCCATGGTGAACGGCGTGAGCCGAGAAACCACCATGGGGTTTACAGCACTCGACGGCCTGCCCATGAGTACGCGGCCGGGGCGTCTGGATGCCGGCGTGGTGCTTTGGATGCTTGAACAGGGCATGGACCACGACGAAATTCAAGATCTGCTCTATAACCGTGCAGGCATGAAAGGCCTTTCGGGAATTAGCGGCGACATGTGCACGCTACTTGCCAGCTCCGACCCGTCGGCGCGCTTGGCCGTCGATTACTTTACTTATCGCACCGCAGAGAGCATCGCGGGCCTGTGCGTGGCCTCGGGCGGCCTCGACGCTTTGGTTTTCACGGCAGGAGTCGGCGAGAATTCGCCCGAGATTCGTGCCGGCGTCTGTCGCCGGCTCGAATGGCTTGGCATACGCCTGAATGAAGCCGCCAACGCCAGTCACGAACTGAAGATCTCTGCGCCGGACAGCCGTATCGGCGTCTACGTCGTTCCGACCAACGAAGAATTGGTCATAGCGCGGCAAACACACGATACGATCCGGGGCATGCTGTGAGTCTTCGGGCGTGTCGCGTATCGCGTGACGTGCCGTCTGCACGCTGCGGTACTCAACTATGCGGCCACTGACTGGCTTTTGTCGGGGAGCCGCGTCAACTGAGGAAAACTCATGCGCCACGAACTCCGTCCTGAATCATCCTCGCTGCTCGAGTTGCCAGCCTACCGCCTATGGGCAAGGGGCCACGGCGTCATAGCTCACCAAGCCCGCTGTCAGGAGCGGGTCCTTGCACTCGCGGCCCGCCTAGTCGAACAAGGCCGCGTGCCCGATACTACGTTCGTGTTTGACGTACTGGCAGCCGCTGATCGCCTTACCAACGCCGCCATGTGGCTCGTGGTGCACATGACCTATGCACAGCGGGTTCGTCTCGACGGTACACCGTTGCAGGCTGGGGATTTCAAGCCCTCGCCCCAAGGGCACACGGGTGGCGCTCTTAATATGGTTCCGGCGTATGTAGGTTACTTGACGGCTAATGCCATCACGGGCAACACGCGCGGTTGGCTGATGGGGCAGGGCCATTGCGTGGCCGCCATCGAAGCAGTGAACGTGTTGATCGGAAACGTCTCGCGCGGCCAGCAGGGGCGTTATACGGCGACGGACGAAGGGCTGACGCGGCTCGTTCAGGATTTCTACTCTTATGCGATTACGCCAGAAGGGCTGCCAGGCGTGCCGCTCGGCAGCCATGTGAACGTTCACACGGCGGGTGGTATTTCGGAAGGGGGCTATCTAGGCTTCGCAGAGGTCCAGTACGTGCACATGCCGTTACCGGGCGAGAGCCTGGCTGTTTTCCTGAGCGATGGCGCCTTCGAAGAGCAACGCGGCGGTGACTGGGCGCCTCGGTGGTGGCGGCCGTCGGATAGCGGGTATGTGATGCCCGTCATGATTATGAATGGGCGGCGCATCGATCAGCGCACCAATATTGTGCAGGAAGGCGGGGCGAACTGGCTCATGCAGCATCTCAGCCTCAATGGCTTTGATCCTTTCGAAATCGACGGCCACGATCCGGCATCTTATGCATGGGCTCTGCTTGAAATGGAAGAGACTCTGGCACGATATGCCGAACAGGAACGCCGAGGCGAGCTTTCCTACCCCCTGCGCCTGCCTCACGCCATTGCGACATGCATAAAAGGCTACGGTTTTCCCGGCGCCGGTACCAACCATGCCCATAATCTTCCACTGGGCGAGAATCCGGCCACTGACGCCGCCGCCCGAGAGGAATTCAACCAGGGCGCCGCGCGCCTGTTCGTCGATCTGCCGAGCCTCGATAAGGCGCGTGCGTACTTCAAGTTGCACACCACCCAGTCACGACCCATGGAGCGAGATCATCCGCTGGCGCGCAGGCAGGTCAGCGCGCCGACTGTGCCGGCGGATCCGCCCAGCTACGCCAGGCATGAGGCTGTGTCACCCATGCGCGCGATTGATGACGCTTTTGTCGCACTGGTACAGGCCAATCCCGAGATGCGGGTGCGGGTGGGAAATCCCGACGAATTGCAAAGTAATCGGATGGTGCGAACGCTCGCGTTGCTGAAGCACCGTGTCGACCAGCCGGAAGCGGGGGGGCTGGAATCGGTAGACGGGTCGGTCATCACAGTGCTGAACGAAGAAGCGGTTGTCGGCGCCGCGCTGGGCAATAAAGGCGGTCTTAACATTGCGGTGAGCTACGAGGCCTTTGCCGTGAAAATGCTGGGTGCAATGCGCCAGGACATTCTCTTTGCACGCCACCAGCGCGAAGCGGGCAGCCCGCCCGGCTGGCGCGGCGTACCCGTAGTGCTTACGTCTCATACGTGGGAAAACGGCAAAAACGAGCAGTCTCATCAGGATCCGACCTTATGCGAAGCCATGCTCGGTGAGATGTCTGACACGGCACGGGTGCTGTTCCCCGTCGACGCCGCCACGGCAGCAGCGGCACTGCATGCCATTTATCAAAGTACAGGTGTCATTGGCACGCTGGTCGTTCCGAAGCAAGACATGCCGCAAACGTTCGATACAGCAAAGGCGACAGAGGCCATACAGGCGGGCTTCTCGAGCCTGCAGCCTCTGACCGACGACGTGCGCATCCAGTTGTTGGCGGTGGGCGCCTACCAATTACAAGAAGTGCAGCGGGCTGCGCGCGTGCTAAGTGGCAACGGTTGCCCCGCCCAAGTAGTGGTTGTGCTCGAGCCGGGCCGGCTGCGCATCGCTCGAGACCGCACTGAAGCGGATTTC
The DNA here is from genome assembly GCA_964590015.1 of uncultured Burkholderiaceae bacterium. Lineage (GTDB taxonomy): Bacteria > Pseudomonadota > Gammaproteobacteria > Burkholderiales > Burkholderiaceae_B > Yanghanlia. The sequence goes on along the minus strand of CAZPYF010000058.1, from coordinate 3,911 downwards.
GTTGCACCGAACGAGCTCGTTTCGGCCGCTTTTCCTTCGGCTTTGCCCCGGATAGTGGCCACCCATAGCCGCCCCGAGCCCATGCTGGGCGTTCTGCGGCGCATCGATGATGGCCCCGGAAAAATGATCGGCGTGGGTTATATCAACCGTGGCGGCACGTTTGATGTGGAGGGCATGTTGTTTGCAAACCGCAGCACATGGGCGCATATCGTAGAGCATGCGGCAACGCTGCTGAGCGAGCCGGTCTCGCGCTTTCTTTCTGCTGATGTGCTGGCGTCTCTGGCTGGCAGGGGTGACCCGGCCGACCTCTATCGCTCAGCTGCGAGCGCCTAATGAGCGACACCACTTTATTGAGCCTCTCGTTCCTGGGTGCCGCCGGTACGGTTACGGGCTCGCGTACATTGATGCGTGCAGGAGCGCGCCAGGTTCTTATCGACTGCGGGCTCTTCCAGGGGCTCAAGAATTTACGCCAGCGCAATTGGGCTCCCTTTCCCATCGATGTCTCGAGCATCGATGCGGTGGTCCTGACCCATGCGCATCTCGATCACTCGGGCTACCTGCCGCGCCTCGCGCGTTTAGGCTACAAGGGGCCGGTGTTCGCCACGGCCGCCACGGCGGATCTTGCCCGCATTCTGCTACTCGACAGTGCAGGTATACAAGAATCCGACGCAGAGTTCATGAATCGGCACGGTCTTAGCAAGCACTCGCCCGCTTTGCCGCTCTATACGGTAGGCGATGCTGAACGCGTGCTCAAACAGTTCCGCGAGGTCGTATTCGATGACTGGGTCGATCTGTTTCCCGATTTGCGAGCGCGATGGCGCAATGCGGGCCATATTCTAGGGGCGGCCATAGTCGAGCTGGAACATGCGGGCCGCCGTATCGTGTTCTCGGGCGACTTGGGTCGATACGACGACGCCATCATGAAAGACCCCACACCGGTCGAGCGAGCGGATTACCTCGTGCTGGAATCCACCTATGGCGATCGCCAGCACGGCACTGATGACCCGGTCGACGTTCTGCACGGTATTATCACCCGTACTATGCAGCGGGGCGGAACCGTGGTGATTCCCGCATTTGCGGTTGGGCGTGTGCAGCTGTTGCTGTGGTATTTGTATCGTCTGAGGGGGAGTGGCCGCTTGCCGGCGAGCCTTCCCATCTATGTCGACAGCCCTATGTCCACCAACGCCACGGATTTGTACCGTCGCAACACCGACTTGCTACGCCACACCTATTCTGACCTCCAGGCAGCCTTTGAGATGCCGCGTTATGTGCGCGACGTGCAAGAATCAAAATCTCTCGATATATCACCCATGCCCAAGGTGATCATATCGGCCAGCGGCATGGCCACGGGCGGGCGAGTTCTGCATCATCTCAAGCGCTATGCGCCAGACTCGCGTTCCACCATACTGTTTGCGGGGTACCAGGCTTCCGGCACACGTGGAGCGACCATGGTGAACGGTGCCTCTAGAGTGAAAATACATGGCGAGTACGTGCCGATTCGCGCGGAGATTCAGAACCTCTCCACACTCTCGGCGCACGCTGACAGCGATGAGATCATGCACTGGCTTGGCGGCTTCGATGCTGCGCCAAATCGCTGCTTCCTAAACCATGGCGAACCCCAGGCCGCAGACACCCTGCGTTTGCGTATAAAGGACGAATTGGGCTGGGCAGTGCAGGTCGTTGAGGATCGCGAGGAAGCGGTGCTGCAATGAACGGGTCGCGGGCCTACACTGCGCAAGACAGCGCGATGGCTCAGTTGCAGGCACGACGCCTGCAGATTCATACCGTACACGAGTCGGTTGTCTTCTTGCGGTCCGACAGCCCGGTATGTCGCTCCGAAGGCTTGGGAACGCAAGTACGAGTGGCGGTGCGCTTTGGCGCCCGAGAAATCATAGCCACCCTCTACCAGGTCGACGGGGATGCATTAGGGCTTGATGAGGCGGGGCTATCGGAAACCGCCTGGGCTCAACTCGGTATACACGACGGCGATACCGTTTCGGTGCGGCATCCTCAGCCACTTGATTCCCATTCGGCATTGCGCAGGCGCATCTTTGGTCATCGTCTTGATGACACTTCGTTGGGCATGGTAATCGGTGATATCGCAGCCGGACGGTACTCGGATGTACATATCGGCTCGTTCCTCACTGCCTGCACCACATTACCTCTTGCTCTGGGCGAAACGCGTGGCCTTACCCGGGCAATGGTGGGTACGGGCACGCGTCTTACCTGGCCGGATTCCATGGTTCTTGACAAGCACTGCGTAGGGGGCTTGCCCGGTAATCGGACGACGCCTCTGGTGGTGGCGATCGTGGCCGCCCATGGGCTGACGATTCCCAAGACATCATCTAGAGCGATCACTTCACCGGCCGGTACGGCCGACACCATGGAGACGCTGGCTCCGGTGGATCTGCCGATCGAACGGATTCGCAAGGTCGTAGAACTGGAGGGCGGCTGCGTGGTCTGGGGGGGCGCCATGCAGCTGAGCCCCGCCGACGACATCATGATTCGCGTACAACGTACCCTCGATCTTGAGAACGACGGCCAGTTGGTGGCTTCAGTACTTTCAAAGAAAATCGCTGCCGGCGCGACCCACGTTGTTGTTGACATTCCGGTGGGTCCAACTGCAAAGGTGCGCAGTCCGGCGGCCGCAGAGGCTCTTGAGCAGCTCATGGAAGCGGTTGCGCGCGATGTCGGCGTTCGGCTCGTCACCCTGCGAACTGACGGTCGAGAACCTGTTGGTCGCGGTATCGGACCCGCGCTTGAAGCGCGAGACCTCCTAGCGGTGTTTCGCAACCAGGTGGATGCTCCGTCCGACTTGCGTGAGCGGGCTTGCCGCTTGGCGGGCATCTTGCTCGAAATGGGGGGCAGGGCGAGCGGGCACGGGGGCCAAGCGCTTGCCTTGCAGACCCTTATCGACGGTCGAGCTTGGAAGAAATTCGTGGCAATCTGTGAAGCCCAGGGCGGCATGCGTGAGCCGGGTGTGGCTCCCCTGCAGCAACCTCTGTGTGCCGCCGAGGCCGGGCAGATATGCGGTGTCGATAATCGGCGGCTGGCGCGCCTGGCGAAGCTTGCAGGTGCCCCTCAAAATCATGTGGCGGGAGTGGATATGCACACGCGCTGCGGTGACGTGGTCGAGCAGGGGCAGCCGTTATGCACCATCCATGCGGCCAGCCGGGGTGAGCTGGAGTATGCGCGCGCATTCGCTGAAGCCAATCCCGACATCATTGAGGTTGAGCCGCTGTAGCGTTCACTGATCGGGTCAACGTGTAGAGCCGAAGGCTGCGGCCAGGGCTAACACTACTACCACAGCGAACGCCGCCATGGCCCAAAATACGTAGTCTAGTCCCAGCAGCTCCACCTGTGCATCCATGCAGCTGGCAAAAATCCCGAACAGCCAGGGCAGGCCTGCGTCGAGCCCGCTGTCGACCATGAACCGGTCGGCGAAGGTGCGGTCGCATGAGAACATCTGTGCGGCCACGGAATACTGATACCACCCGGCCACCACGCCGCCCGCCGCTACGGCGGCGGCGACACATGCGGCCAGCCGTGAGGCGAATCCGCTGACCCGGGCCATGAGCACTCCCAGCCAGCAAACCGCCGCAATGACGAGAAACAGCAGCCGTTGGAATACGCACCACGCGCAAGGCCGCATATCAAACATATGCTGCGATACGAGCGCAAGGCCAACGGCCCCCAGGCAGAACAAGGCGATGAGGTGTAGAAGCCGGGTACGAGCAGGGGTCATGAATTTCTGATTTCCAATGCCAGGTTGATGATGAGGTCATGGACGCCGTCCCAGATGATCTGTACGCCCAGGCAAAGCAGCAGAAAGGCCGACAGCCGCATGACCACGGCTGTGCCGTTAGGCCCCAGCCGGCCGATGACTTCGCCCGCGAAACGCAGTACGAAAT
>CAZPYF010000057.1:0-11810 GCA_964590015.1 uncultured Burkholderiaceae bacterium | reverse complement strand
CAGTGCTGCACACACCGCTCATCATGGCGTTAGGGCACACTCGTTGCGGCGCTGTCAGCGCAGCGGTTAACGCCTACGAACAAAACGCTCAGTTCCCCGGCCACATACAAACCATCGTGACCGCGCTCATGCCCGCCGTGCGCGCTGCCGCAGCCAAGCCGCGTACCGGAAGTTTGACCGAGGCATCGATCATCGAGAACATCAAGCAGAACGTGCAGCGCCTGCAGGAAGCCACGCCCATACTGAGCGACGCGGTTCGGGGCGGCAGAGTCAAAGTTGTGGGCGGGCTCTACGACCTGGAGACCGGGCGGGTCGAGCTGGTCGCGTGATTAATCGCGTTCATCCTCGTCAGACAGACGTTGATTCATTCCGATCATGCCGCTGGTTGCCGACGACTAGCCTGACATAAGTAATTACCCGTATTCCGCTCCGACGCTATACTGAAAGTTCAGCTTCGGCCCGGGAAATCCATGTCAAAGAAACAAAAGAAGTCACGCAGTGTGCTGTGGGTTGTGATCGTTGTAGCGCTGGCTGCCGCCGCCTACTACGGCTGGCATCAAATGGAAGAGAACGGCCCGGGGCCCGGGTTCGCAAGCGGCAATGGGCGTATCGAAGCGACAGAAGTCGATGTAGCCACCAAGATGGGTGGCCGCATACACGAAATACTGGTCAAAGAAGGCGACTTTGTGTCGGCCGGCCAGGTTCTGGCACATATGCAGACCAGTTCGCTCGAAGCGCAGCTCGCCGAAGCCGAAGCATCGCATCAAGAGGCCGTGCATGCCATCGCCGCCGCCAAGGCGCAGATTGCATTGCGTCAAAGTGATGTGGCCGCCGCGCAGGCGCTGGTCATGCAACGCCAGGCGGAATTCAACGCTGCCAACCAACGGCTAAAGCGTTCACAGTCGCTCGCAGGCCAGGGCGCCACATCGCGACAGCAACTCGACGACGATCGCGGCGCTTCGCTGAGTGCTGAAGCCGGCCTCACGGCCGCTCGCGCTCAAGTCATCGCGGCCGAAGCTGCCGTCGAGGCCGCCGAGGCGCAATATATCGGTTCGCAATCGCGCGCCCGAGCCGCCGCAGCCACGGTCGCTCGTGTCCAGGCCGACATCGACGACTCCGTGTTGCGGGCCCCGCGCGACGGCCGCGTGCAATACCTGGTGGCGCAAGCCGGCGAGGTGCTTTCGCCAGGCGGCAAAGTGCTGAACCTGGTCGACCTGTCGGATGTGTACATGACCTTCTACTTGCCGGAAGTGCAGACGGGGCGCCTCGCGCTGGGCGGCGAAGCCCGCATCATTCTCGACACTGCACCGCAATACGTGATTCCGGCGGAGATCAGCTTTGTCGCGAGCACCGCGCAATTCACACCCAAGACCGTGGAAACGGCCAGCGAGCGCCAGAAGCTCATGTTCCGGGTACGCGCCCGTATCCCGCCCGACCTGCTCAAGCAATACATTGAGTACGTCAAGACCGGCCTGCCCGGTGTGACCTGGGTAAAGGTCGACGCCGACACGCAATGGCCGCCGAGCCTAGAGCCTACCCTTGAGGCCGCCCAAAAGCCCAGCCTCGAGGGCTGAGATGAGCCGCGCTGAAGACGAGAAGCGGGGCTCACCCCAAGCAGTCGCCATTGTGCGCGGTGTTAGCCTGCAGTACGGCAAGACCACGGCGCTCGACGACGTCTCGCTCGAGATACCAGCTGGGGTGATCACCGGCCTGATTGGGCCGGACGGCGTGGGTAAATCAAGCCTGCTGGCATTGATCTCAGGCGCGCGCCGCATACAGGAAGGCGCGGTGCACGTGTTGGGCGGCGACATGGCCGACCCGCGGCACCGCAAACGCCATGGCCCGCGTATCGCATACATGCCGCAGGGCCTTGGCAAGAATCTGTACCGCAGCTTGTCGGTGGAAGAAAATCTTCAGTTCTTCGGGCGGCTGTTTGGGCATGATGCGGCGGAGCGCCGGCAGCGCATCGACGACCTCACGCGCAGCACTGACCTCTATCCGTTCCTAAACCGGCCGGCAGGAAAGTTGTCTGGCGGCATGAAGCAGAAGCTCGGGCTGTGTTGCGCCTTGATCCACGACCCCGACCTACTGATTCTCGACGAACCTACCACCGGTGTCGACCCGCTCGCCCGATCTCAGTTCTGGGACCTCATTGCGCGTATCCGCCGCGAACGCCCCACCATGAGCGTACTCGTGGCCACAGCTTATATGGACGAGGCGCAGCGCTTCGACCATCTGGTCGCGATGGACGAAGGGCATGTTCTGGCGACCGGCAGCCCCGCAGCGCTGCTGGAGCGCAGCGGTGCCGATAATCTTGAAGCAGCTTTTGTGGCACTGCTTCCCGACGAGAAGAAGAAGGATCACGTTCCGGTCGTGATCCCGCCGCTGGCCCACGATAGCGACGATGACATTGCCATTGAAGCGCGCGACCTGACCATGCGTTTTGGCGATTTCGTGGCCGTCGACAAGGTGAGCTTCCGCATTCCGCGCGGGGAGATATTCGGCTTCCTGGGATCAAACGGCTGCGGCAAGACCACCACCATGAAGATGCTTACCGGCCTGCTGGAAGCCTCGGAAGGCCAGGCGTGGCTCTTTGGCAAAGAAGTGGATCCGAAGGACATGGCGACACGCGCCCGCGTAGGCTACATGTCGCAGTCGTTCTCGTTATATGGCGAACTCACCGTGCATCAGAATCTGCTGCTGCATGCGCGTCTGTTTCATGTGCCCGAGGAAGAACGCGAGGCGCGCATCGAGGAAATGCTCGACCGCTTCCACCTGCAGGAAGAGCGCGACGCCCTGCCCGATCGTCTGCCTCTCGGTATACGGCAACGCCTGTCGCTCGCCGTGGCCATGGTGCACAAACCCGAGATTCTGATTCTCGATGAGCCGACCTCCGGGGTCGACCCGGTTGCCCGCGACGCCTTCTGGCGTCATCTGGTCGAACTGTCGCGCCGCGATAAAGTCACGATCTTCATCTCCACGCACTTCATGAACGAAGCGGCCCGTTGCGACCGGATGTCGATGATGCATGCCGGGCGCGTGCTGGATAGCGACCGCCCCGACGCACTGGTCGAGAAGCGGGGCGCAAAAGATTTGGAAGACGCGTTTATTGGTTATCTGCTGGAAGCCAGTGAACATGAGGATTCGCAAGGGAATTTCGCCGAGGAACCTGAAGAACGACACACCCAAGCCGTCGGAACGGCGGGCATCACCGACGCGGAAGCTTCGCCAGCGCCGGCCTTCTTCAGCCTGCAGCGCCTGCTGAGTTACTGCTGGCGCGAATCCCTGGAACTGCGCCGCGACCCCATCCGAGCCACCTTGGCGTTAGCCGGCTCGCTAATTCTGATGTTCGTTATCGGCTTCGGCATTAGCCTCGACGTCGACGATCTGACCTATGCCGTGCTCGACCGCGACCAAAGCACACTGAGTAACAGCTACACGCTGAGCCTCTCGGGCTCGCGGTACTTTAGCGAACGGCCGCCCATTCAGAATTACGATGACCTCGACCGGCGTATGCGTAGCGGTGAGATTGCTCTGGCTATCGAGATCCCTTCCGGGTTCGGCCGCGACATTCTGCGTGGCACGCCGGTTCAGGTCGGGGCCTGGGTGGATGGCTCCATGCCCAGCCGAGCGGAAACGCTGCAAGGGTACGTACTGGGCATCCACAATCACTGGCTCGCAGAACGGTTTCCCGACCTTGTGGGCGCCGCCACCCTGGCCAATGTTGAAACCCGCTTTCGCTACAACCCGGACGTACGCAGCTTGCCGGCCATGGTGCCGGCCGTTATTCCCCTTCTGCTGTTGATGCTGCCCGCCATGCTGGCGGCCCTTTCCGTCGTACGCGAGAAAGAGCTGGGCTCCATCACCAACCTCTACGTGACCCCTGTGACCCGTAGCGAATTCCTGATCGGAAAGCAGATCCCTTACGTGGGACTTGCGATGGTGAACTACCTGCTCATGTGCCTGTTTGCCGTGACGCTTTTCGGCGTGCCGATCACCGGCAGCTTCGCGGTATTGACGGCGGCCACTCTGGTTTATGTGATTTGCTCGACCGGCCTCGGTCTATTGTTCTCGGCACTTACCCGCAGCCAGATCGCGGCCCTCTTTCTGACCATGGTGGGCACCCTTCTGCCGGCCATTTCCTATTCCGGGCTGATGACCGCGGTAACCGCGCTGGAAGGCATGGGGCGTGTGATCGGTGAACTCTACCCTTCCACCTATATGTTCATCATCAGCCGCGGCGTCTTCAGTAAAGCGCTGGGCATGAGCGACCTGGCGCAGTACTTCTGGCAGATGATCATCGCGATACCAGTCATTCTGGGTCTGGCAGTGCTGATGCTGAAGAAGCAGGAGACCTGAGATGCGACAGCACCTGCTTAACATCTGGCATCTGGGCGTGAAGGAATTATGGAGCTTGCGGCGCGAACCGGTGATGCTGCTGCTCATTGTGCATTTGTTCTCGCTGGCAATATATACCGCCGCCACGGCCATGCCCGAGACCCTGCACAACACGGTGATTGCCGTGGTCGACGAAGATCGATCGCCGCTGTCGTCGCGAGTTATTTCAGCGTTCTACCCGCCACGTTTCACGCCGCCGGTCATGGCGACGCACGGTGAGGTCGACCCAGGCATGGACGCCGGCGAATTCACTTTTGCCCTTATCATTCCGGTGAACTTTCAGCGCGACGTGCTGGCCGGCAAGGCCCCTACCTTGCAACTGAACGTCGACGCCACCCGCATGTCGCAAGCCTTTACCGGCAGCGGCTACATTCAGCAGATGATCGCCGATGAAGTACGCGAGTTCGCGGCGCGCCACCGCGGCGATGCCACCGCGCCCGTAGAGCTGGCGCTGCGAATGCGGTTCAACCCGACGCTCGAGCCGGCATGGTTCGGCAGCGTGATGGAGCTCGTGAATGCCATCACCATGCTGTCAATTATCCTGACCGGCGCGGCCCTTATCAGGGAACGCGAGCATGGCACGATCGAACACCTGCTGGTCATGCCTGTGACCCCCACAGAAATCATGATTGCGAAGGTATGGTCAATGGGGCTTGTAGTGGTCTTGGCCACGGCGGCCTCGATGACATTGGTGATACGCGGCGCTTTGGGCGTACCCATGGAGGGCTCGCTGACCCTGTTCTTCGTGGGGGTGGTGCTATCGCTTTTCGCCACGACGTCGATGGGAATTTTCATGGCAACCGTGGCCCGCAGCATGCCGCAGTTTGGCTTGTTGCTGGTGCTAACGCTGCTGCCGCTGCAGATGCTTTCAGGCGGCTCGACGCCCCGTGAGAGCATGCCGGAATTCGTGCAAACCATCATGCTCGCGGCGCCGACGACGCATTTTGTCAGCTTGAGCCAGGCGATTCTTTACCGCGGAGCCGGCTTTGAGACGGTATGGCCGTCGTTTGCCGCGCTGGCGTTGATTGGCGTGCTGCTATTCGGTGTGGCGCTGATGCGGTTCAGAGCGAGCCTCGCGCGAATGGCCTGACTCGCTGCCGCCCGCGGCTACCACATCAGATCGTCGGGCACCTTGTAGTCGGCATACGGGTCGTCTTCCGCCGCCTGGGCTTCAGTCTGTTTGACCCGCACGACCAGCGACGGATCGCGCTCGGCGATCTTGTCGGCCACGACCCGCGGTACCAGCTCAGTGGTGTCGTCGAGCCGAACGATGGCAAGCTGGCCGGCAGCCAGTTGATCGCGCACCGCCGCCGAGACATAGATGCGTTCAATCTTTTTTCCAAAGGTGAAGTTGTACGCGATGTCGCCCTTCCCTTTGCTCTGGCGGCTTTGCTGCACCATCTGAAGAATCTGGGCGACTATGGCTTTCTTGCGCGCCTCGGCATCGCGTTTCGCGTTTAATTCGCGCGCTTGTTCGCGGTTCTTCTGCTGGGCTTCCAGCGCTGCAAGCCGAGTTTCGTCGACACTCTGCACGCCCGTACGCCGTTCCAGCTTCTTCTGTTTGCTCTTGTCTTGATCGACCCGCCTGGCTTTCTTCTGATCGGCCAGGCCGGCTTTCATGAGTTGCTCTCGCAATGACACCATGGAAAACGTCCCGTCAGTAATTTCCACTATTAAAGCCCAAACCGGAATTCCTGGCTTGCCCCCTTTGTCGGAACCTGCGGATACCCGATGCCGCGCGATCGCTGTGTGTTTAGAACGCCGTTTAGTCGGGCGTATCGGGAGTGTCGCGCGTGTCGGGCGACTTGATCACGCGCTTGATTGTGAGTTCGTCGATCGTGAGTGAACCGATACGTGCGCGGCCAATTGCAAGGCGACCAATGGCCAATGCCCCAATTGCGAGCGCCCCGACAGCAAGCGCGCCGATGGCAAGCGCACCCAGGGCGCCTGATTTAGCCGAAACAGAGTTGAAATGCTGGGCGTTGCGTTGAGGCACGGATCGTCGCATTGTGAGCTCCATGGTCGATGAATGATCACCGATATTACGCCCTCGACAGGGGCGTGGGAATCACAGGCGGCCGCGACGGGTGTGCCGGCGAGCCCGAGTCAAGTGGGCTGCCGAGCTAAGCCACCCGTGAATGGTTCGGGCGGCCGTGAGCGGTTCGGGCACCGGTGAACCGGTCAGGCGCCGTCAGACCGATCAGCCGCCCGTAAACCGCCCAATGGAAAACGGCGCCATTTCCTGCGGTGCCCGCCCTTCGACAATGGCCTGTTTGAGCCATCGCCCCGTTTGTGCCGCACCGGTAAGCCCCAGATGACCATGGCCGAATGCGCACCAAAGCCCAGGCGTTCGCGGAACAGCGCCCAGCACCGGCATTGAATCGGGAAGGCACGGGCGATGGCCCATCCAGCTCACGGGCTCGCCCGCAGCGGGTGGCACGTGTAGACCCGCGTTCAAGTGGGCGGCGAGACGCATAGCGCGCTCGTGCCGGGGCGGTTGCTCGATGGTGTCGAGTTCAACGGTTCCGCCAATGCGCAAGCCTTCCTGCATGGGGTTGATGAACACGCGGCGGTCGGCCAGCACGACCACCCGGTTAAGGGTATCGCGTAGTTCGGGATACTGGAGGTGGTACCCGCGCTGGGTCTGCAATGGAACATTGAGCCCCAGCGGCTTGAGCAGGCGACTCGACCACGCTCCGGCGGCAAGCACTACGTTCGCGGCACGCAGTTCGCCTTCTTCGCATTGAACGATCCAGCCTTCGGGTGAAGGCGCCATGCGCATGGCTCGGCGGCGTTCAAACATGACACCCCGCTTACGCAACGCGTCGGCGATAGCTTGCGCATACGCCCCTGGCGAAACAACGCTGCCTTCGTCGGGCAGGTAGTACCCGACGCGGTACACGTCGTGGCGCACCGACGGCTCAAGCGAATGGATCGCGTCAGCCTCAACGCGCTCCATCTTGAGCCCGTGGCTCGCCTTCAGCGTCCATCCGCCGGCATCGGCTGCCATGGCGGCGTCACTGGGGTATAGATGCAGCTGCCCGTTGGTTCGAATCAGATTCTCGCAGCCTACGCTGCGGGCCACTTCCGTGTGAAGCTCGACGGTATTGCTGAGCAGGTCGTGCAAGGCTTGCGCGATGTGCTGAACCCGTTCCGGCTGGGCCGATCGAACGAAGCGCCAGAGCCAAGGCACCGCCTTGAGCCAGTAAGTCGGCGCCACGAACAGTGGGCCGGCAGGGTCTACGAGCATGGGAAGTGACGAACGCACGACCCCGGGCATGGCCAGCGGGGCCACAGACCCCCCTGACAGCGCGCCCGAATTTCCATACGAAGCCTGAGAGCCCGGAGGCTCCGGGTCTACTACCGTAACGCGCTTGCCCGCTTGGGCAAGCTCATGCGCTACACACAGTCCGACAATCCCTGCACCGACGACAAGGATTTCCGGGTACGCATCGTTCATGATCAATTAATCCAGTTGCAGCCCGATCTTTTCCGCCACGCCTTTCCAGCGTGTGCCTTCCGATTGAATGTGTGCCGCGAGCGCATCGGCATCAGCCGGCGCAGGCACAAAACCACGCTGCAGGAATTGTTCAGTCATCTCGGGCGAAGACAACGATTCCTGAATGGCCGCCGAGGCCTTCTCGATGACGGCCGCCGGCGTATCTTTCGGCGCCATGATACCGAACCACGTGCCACCTACGAACCCGGGAAAGCCGCTTTCCGACACGGTGGGAATATCGGGAACTAAGGAACTGCGTTCCGGAGTGGCGATCGCCAGGGGCGTGACCCGCCCTGATTCGATAAGCGGCAGCAATGCCGTAATCGTGTCGAACGTCAGTTGCACCTGACCGCCCACCAGATCCTGCAACGATGGGGCGCTGCCACGATACGGGACATGCACCATATCGATGTCGGCCTCGAGCTTGAAAGCTTCACCCACCATATGGTTCGAGGTGCCATTTCCGAACGAGGAATAGTTCACCTTGCCGGCATTGGCTTTCGCGTATTCGACCAGTTCCTGTACGGAACTCACGCCCAGCTCTTTGTTGGCGGCAAGAATGAACGGCACGTGTGCAACCATGGCGACGGGCGCGAGGTCTTTCTTCGGATCGTAGGGCGTGCTCTTACGGATAGAAGGCGCCACAGAAAGCTCGGCGGAAGACGCAAAGAGCAATGTATGGCCGTCGGGCGTTGCGCGCGACACATGCATGGTGCCCACGGCACCGGCAGCGCCCGAACGATTGTCGACCACGACCTGCTGGTTCATGCGCTTCGACAGGTCTTGCGCGAGGAATCGCGCCGCAACATCGGTGCTGCCGCCCGGCGGGTAGGCCACCACAATGGTAATGGGTTGAGATGGATATGCATCGGCTGCCAGGGCAATCGACGCGGGGATAAAGATCGAGAACGCAAGGGACTTCTGGATAAGACGTTTCAGCATGACTTTATATCCTGACAATCGGGTTGACTGAGTCGCAGCAGAGACGCAAGCGCTTGAACACTGCGCCAGCAATGAATCCGGAACTGCATTCTTGCTGCGTTGAAGCGTAGTGGATATAATTTTGCTATGCAACACGCAGTATCGCATTGCAATACACTAGGCGGAGACAGAATCAATGACACAGGAAGCTCACGGTCGCATCGTTATCGACGGCTTGGTATTTCACGCTGACGGCAACCCAGAACCGCTACGCACCGGCGGCGTCACGGCGGCCAACATCACGGTGGCTCCTTACCTCGAAGGCCAGCAATCGGCGTTTGATCACATGTCGCGGTGGCGGCGCCTGGCCACCGACCCTGAATCGGGCTGGAAGCTTGTCCTGAAAGCCGAAGACATTCTTGCCGCCAAACGCGAAGGCAAGGTGGGGCTCATCATGGGGTGGCAAAACACCTGGCCGCTGGAAGGCTACCTTGATCGTATCTGCGGCTTTCATGCTATCGGCCTGCGCGTGGCCCAGCTCACCTATAACGAAGCCAACTTTGTGGGCGACGGCTGCGGTGAAACCCGCAACGGCGGGCTCACCGACTTCGGTCGCAAAGTGGTTAAAGAACTCAATCGCCTGGGCATCGCCATCGATCTGAGCCACTGCTCGGAGCAAACGGCTCAAGAGGCGGCGGCACTCAGCGAACGGCCCGTCTTCCTCACCCACGCCAATGCCAGCGCGGTCGACGCACGTGTGCGCAACAAAAGCGACGCCACGATCAAGGCGGTTGCGGCAACGGGCGGTGTGGTGGGCGTGAGCATCCATGGCTTTCTGAACTGGAATGGCCAACCCGATCAACCGCCCAGCCTCGAGAACTTCGTGCGCCATGTCTCATACATCGCCGATCTGGTCGGCGTTGAACACGTGGGCATCGGCACCGACTTCGCGTGCATCCAAGACACGGCCGAGGTTGACCGCATTCTCGAACTCAGCAAAGCCTACCCCGGCCCGGCAGGCGTATTCATCAACGCGTTTGGCAACAAACTGGTCAATCGCTACCCCGCCGAAACACCGTCGCCACGCGACTTCCCGGCGATTCTCGATGCGCTCGATCGCAAAGGCTTCAGTACATCGGAAGTCGACGGCATCGCCGGTGGCAACCTGCTGCGCGCCTTCGGCCAAGCGTGGGCATGAGTTCATTTTGCGCCGGTTTGACCAACCAAACGCGCTACCGGAGCGCCGCTCATGCGTGATCAGAACCTGCTGAAGCCCGACCGGCTGTTCATCCACTCGGTACGCAAATGTTTTCAGGTGCTGGAGTGCATGAGCGCGGCGCAACGGCCGTTAAGCTTCACCGAAGTGGTGCAGGCCAGCGGGCTCGAACGGAGCGCGGTGCAGCGCCTGGTACATACCTTGGCGCAACTCGGTTATGTACGCCAGCATCCGCAAACCCGTGCCTATGTGCTGTCGCCGCGTTTGCTTCAGTTCGGCCACGCGGTGCTTCAAGTCGACCGTGTGGCTGAAGCGGCGGAACCCTTCCTGCAACGGTTGAATCAAGACTGCAAGGAAACGGTCAACCTCATGGAGCTGGAAAGCAGTGAGATCGTCTATGTGCTGCGCTACCCCAGTACCCATCCTGTCAGTGTCGACCTGCACGTCGGCTCGCGCCTGCCGGTGTACTGCACGGCGGCGGGTCGTGTGTTCCTGGCCCATATGCCAGATGAAGAGCTTGAGCCTTTGCTCGCCCTGCCGCGCCCGAAGGTCACAAAACACACGATCACCGAGGAGCCCGAGCTTCGGGAACGTCTGGCGTTAATTAGAAGGCAAGGCTACGCACTGAATGACCAGGAAGCGTTCATCGGCGACATTTCCATGGCGGCCCCCTTGTTTGATCGCAGCCAGAGCGTGGTAGGCGCCATCAATATTGCGGTGCCGTTCCCCCGCTGGACAGTCGACGACGCCCGTAAAGAACTCGTACCTCTTCTGCTGGAAACGGCTCGCAAAATTACCCAGCAGCTCACTCGATCCACGTAGTCGGAGTATCACAGTGTCCACAACGTCAGCAACGGCGGCTCTAGGTGCCGACACGCTCGTTCGCACCCTTATCGAAGAAAAGATCGAAGTGTGTTTCGCCAATCCCGGTACGTCGGAAATGCATATGGTTGCGGCGCTTGATCGCAACCCCGGCCTACGGTCCGTGCTTGCCCTCTTCGAAGGCGTGGTCACCGGCGCGGCCGACGGCTACGCCCGCATGTCGGGCAAGGTTGCGTCAACGTTGCTGCACCTGGGGCCTGGCTTTGCCAACGGCATGGCCAATCTGCACAATGCCCGCAAAGCCGGCGTGCCAATATTGAACCTGGTCGGCGACCACGCCGTTCATCATCTGCAGTACGACGCTCCCCTTACCTCCGATCTGCAAGGGATGGCGCAATGCGTGTCGCACTGGGTGGGTCGCGTAAACAGCACCGACGAAGTCGCGCAGCGCACTCGCGAAGCCGTGGCGGCGACACGCGGGCACCCCGGCAGCATTTCGACCTTGCTGATTTCTGCCAACGCTGCATGGTCACCCGCTAGCGCGAAGCCGATTCACGCTACGGTCGTGCCGATGAGCGACGCGCCAGCACCCGACGCTGCTGCGCTGGCCGCCGCGCACCGCGCGCTTCGCGACGCGTCTACGCGCGGCATGCTGCTGGTGGGCGACTCCACGCTCACAGTCGAAGGCACGCGGCTGGCAGCGGCGATTTCTCAGCGCTTGAACTGCCGCCTTGCGGCACAGAGCTCCAACCGCCGCATGACTCGGGGTGGCGGCCTGCCTCATCTCCCGCGCGTGCCCTACCCGATCGACCAGGCCATGGCGTTCATGGAAAACGTTCAGAGCCTGGTGTGCGTGGGCGCACCGCCCCCGGTGGCGTTCTTCGCTTACCCCGACAAGCCCAGCATGTTGGTGCCCGACGGGTGCGGCACTCACCAACCGGTGCCTCCGGGCGC
>CAZPYF010000056.1:0-11871 GCA_964590015.1 uncultured Burkholderiaceae bacterium | reverse complement strand
CCCGCCCGCAGGCTGAAGCTGATGTCGTTGACCGCTACCAAGCCCCCGAACTCTTTACGAATAGCGTCGACTTCGAGCACCAGGGTGCCGGTTTCCGGGCGTTGCCGTTGAGGTAGCGCAGCAGCCGTCGGCGGCGCCGGGCGCCGGCGTACGTTGCCTGAACCGCCCGTAAGCACCTGCCACCAGTGCGAGAGAATGGGCCAAACCCCATCGCGCGCATATTGCAGCACCAGCACCATGAGCACCCCGAATACGATCAGTTCGAAGTTGCTCTGGGTACCGAAAATGGCGGGAAGCACGTTCTGAAGCTGATCTTTAAGCGTCAGGATCAGTGCCGCACCCACTACCGCTCCCCAGACACTGCTGGCGCCGCCCACGACCGCCATGAACAGATATTCGATGCCGTAGTTCAGACCGAAGGGGCTCGGGCTTACGGCCCGTTGCATATGGGCATAGATCCAGCCCGACAGGCAGGCCAGCAAGGCGGCATAGACGAACACAATGATTTTGTACCGCGCCGTATTGATGCCGAACGATTCCGCCATGCCCTGCCCGCTCTTGAGCGAGCGAATCGCACGGCCGGGGCGCGAATCGAGCAAGTTGCGGGTGCCCCAAAGCCCCAGCAGCACACACACCCAGATCAGATAGTAGATGTTGCGCCCGCTGCCCAGCGAAAACCCAAAAATATCGAGCGGCTGGACGCCGGAAATGCCGTCATGCTGCCCGAGGAAGCTCATGTTGCCGAACAGGTAATAGAGCGACAAGGCCCAGGCAATGGTGCCCAGCGGCAGATAGTGGCCGGAGAGCCTGAGCGTGAGCGCACCAATGGCGTACGCCGCAACAAAAGTGATGGCCAGCGCGATCAGCAAGGCGAGCCAGGGTGAACCGGCCATGGCCGTAGTGAACCACGCTGTGGTGTAGGCGCCGATTCCGACAAAGGCGGCCTGGCCGAATGAGGTCAGCCCGCTAACCCCGGTAAGCAGCACGAGCCCCAGAACGACCAGACTGGCCAGACCCACATAGTTAAGGTGTGTGATCCAGAAAGGCGGCGTGACCGGCAAAACCGGCAAGAGGGCCAGCCCGACGATGACGACGTAAAGCAGTATGCGATTCATGGCTTATTCCTCATCATCGACATGTTTCGAGCCGAATGAGCGCCATAGCAACACCGGAATGATCAAGGTGAACACGATCACTTCCTTGTAGGCGCTGGCCCAGAACGAGGAAAAAGATTCGAGCACGCCCACGCCCATGGCGCCGGCGGCGGCAATGGGGTAACTGAGCAGGCCACCGAAGATGGCCGCAACGAAACCCTTCAAGCCGATGAGGAAACCGGTGTCGTAGTAAATGGTGGTGACGGGCGCTATGAGCATGCCCGACAGGGCGCCAATGGCGGCGGCCAGCGTGAACGTGAGGCTGCCCGACATATTGGTGCTGATGCCCACCAGGCGTGCACCGCGACGGTTGACGGCCGTGGCGCGCAAGGCGCGGCCGTACAGCGTTTTACCGAAGAAGAGCCAGAGCGCCACGATAAGCGCCGCACACGTGCCCAAGACGAAGAACGTTTGTGCCGACCAGGTCACCGGGCCCATGTCGATCTCGCCCTCGACAAAAGGCGGCGTTCGCCAGCCCTCAGCGCCGAAGAAGACAAGCGCGAGACCCGTCATGGCAAAGTGCAACGCCACGGAAATGATGAGGAGCACCAGCACACTGGCTTCAGCAACCGGCTGGTAAACCAGGCGATAGAGCATCGGGCCCATGGGAATGACCAGAGCCAGCGCGAACAGCACATTGACCCACAGCGAGGTATCAGTACCGACGATGTAAGGAGCGAGCAGGTACAGCAGGAACGGCAGACCGAGGGTCCAGCCGGCTGTTTTGCCCATGCCGGCCCACTGCCCGCTTCGCATTGCCGTAACGACTTCGAGCAGGAACACCAGCACGCCCAATATGAGCAGCATGGGCACCGTACCCGGAACCTGGCCATTGACCATATAGGCCAGGGTGAGCGCGCCAAAAGCGACGAACTCCCCCTGAGGAATGAAAATTACGCGCGTGACAACGAAGACCAGTACCAGCGCCAGCCCGAGCAGCGCATAAATGGCCCCGTTCATCACACCATCCTGCAGGAGGATGAGAACGATCGTTAAATCCATTTCGGATTACACCTTGACGCCGGGGTACTGCCGTACCCCGCAAAAGACTCTCTGAGCGCGACAGACACCAGCCCCTGCGGGCCGGTGTCTGTGAGTTCAGAACATAAGGAAGATGCTTAGAGATCGGGCTGGTAGGTCCACTTGCCGTCGACCACCTTCACCATGACGCGGGCACGTTCGTCGAAACCGGCATGATCGGTCGGCGACATATTGAATACCCCTTGCGATACCGAGAGTTCCTTGACCTGCTCGAGCGCATCGCGCAGCGCCTTGCGGAACTCGGGCGTGCCCGGTTTGGCACCGGCTTCGAGTGCGCCGGGAATGGCCGCTTCGATGAGCATGCCGGCGTCCCACATGTGGCCACCGAACGTGTTGATGGTGCCCGGACCATACTTGCCTTCATACTTGGTCTTGTAATCGAGCGCCGTCTTCTTTACAGGGTTGTCGTCCGGCAGCTGATCGGCCACAAGAAGCGGGCCGGCGGGCAAGTACATGTCGTTGCAGTCTTTGCCGCAAACGCGCAGTACGTCGTTATTGGCCGCACCATGGGTCTGGTACATGATGCCCTTGTAGCCGCGGCTCTTGAGTTCGCTTTGCGGCAAGGCCACTGGTGTACCCGAACCCGCCACCAGAATACCGTCGGGTTTTGCGGCCACCAGCTTGAGGGCCTGGCCGGTCACGCTGGTATCGGTACGGGCATAGCGCTCGACCGCCACCATCTTGATGCCCTTGGCTTCAGCCGCTGCGGTCATGACGCTAAGCCAGCCTTCGCCGTACGCATCGTTATAGCCGATGTACCCCAGGGTTTTGACACCATGCTTGACCATGGCTTCGGCCAGCGCGTTGGCCATGAGCAAATCGTTCTGCGGCGTTTTGAACACCCACTCGCGTGCGCCTTCAACTGGCTCGACGATACGGGCGTTGGCGGCCACACTGATCATGGGTGTTTTGGTTTCGCCGGCCACGTCGACCATGGCGAGTGAGCCTGGGCTGACTGAGGTGCCCACGATCACGTCGACGTTGTCGTCGGTGATGAGCTTGCGCATGTTGCGCACAGCGGCCGTGGTATCGGTGCCGTCGTCGAGCACGATGTACTCGATCTTTTGCCCGGCCACTTCGGTGGGCAGCAACGCGACGGTGTTGCGTTCAGGGATACCCAGCGAGGCTGCCGGCCCCGTGCTGGCGACGGTGATGCCGACCTTGATCTGCGCTGAAGCCAGTAACGGCAACGCCAGCGCGACCGCTCCGGTCAGCACCGAAAGTCGAATGGACTGCTTTCGATTCATCGTTTTGTCTCCGAGTGAGCACGGGAGGATGCCTGACGGGGAAGGCAGCGGCTCAAGTTATACAATTATTTGCCCGTCAATCGATTTAGCGTATCACATTGCTAGAAGCGTCAAATATAGGTGTTTTCCAGTGATGATTTCAAGCACGCATTTACGCTCGGGAACCCTTTATGCTCCTTGAGGTCGAAAGAAGTCGATTAACATGTGTTTTTGCCGTCTTGACCGGAGATTCAGCCGCGTGGAAAAGATTACTCGATCTGAAGATGAATGGCAGACCCTGCTGTCACCCGAAGAATATTACGTTGTACGCCGTAAGGGAACGGAGCGCCCGTTCACCGGCCGTTACTGGGACACCTTTACACCCGGTATTTACCGCTGTGTCGGTTGCGCGACACCGCTCTTCGCCTCCGACACCAAGTTCGATGCCGGCTGCGGATGGCCGAGCTATTTCGAGGCGCTTGACCCCGCGAATGTACGCGAAGAAACCGATACCACGCACGGCATGGTACGCACCGAAATCTTGTGCAACGTGTGTGACGCCCATCTGGGCCACGTATTTCCCGACGGCCCGCCGCCTACCGGCCTGCGCTACTGCATCAATTCGCTGTCACTGAAATTTGAGCCGGAAGAACAATGAAGAAGTTTCTGTTCGACCTCTTTCCGCTGATTCTTTTCTTCATTGCGTTTCGTGTCGCCGACATCTACACCGCAACAGCGGTGGCCATTGCAGCGGGCGTGGTGCAGTTCCTGTGGCTCAAGGTGAGCGGCAAGGCCATCGAGGCCATGCACTGGATCAACCTTACCGTGATCATCGTTTTTGGCGGCGCCACCTTGTTCTTCCAGAACGACGCCTTCATCAAGTGGAAGCCCACGGTGCTGTACTGGATCTTCGCCGCCGCGTTGCTGGGCGGCAAATGGCTGTTCGGCCGCAACCTGATGCACAAACTCATGGGTAATCAAGTCGATCTGCCCCTTGCCGCATGGGACAAACTCAATTTCAGCTGGGCCGGCTTCTTTGTATTGTGTGGGGCCCTCAATCTCTATGTGGCCTTCTCGGGCCACTTCACCGAGTCGCAATGGGTGAGCTTCAAGGTATTCGGCCTCATGGTGCTCATGATTATCTTCGTCGTGGCTCAGTCCATCTGGCTCAGCCGGCACATCAAGGATCCCGCCGAGTCTGCCCGTCTGCCTCAGGAGCCCAAGTAAGCACACATGAACACCGAACGTATTGAACTTCTTCGCGAGCGCCTGTCAGCGCTTGAACCTACCGAACTCGACATCATCGACGAGTCGCACTTGCACATTGGCCATGCCGGCGCCCGAGACGGCGCGGGCCACTTTCGTGTCAGGATCGTCTCTCCCCGTTTCCAAGGTCTGCGTACCGTAGCAAGCCATCGGCTTGTGTATGATCTCGTGCGCGATCTGATGCCTCATCCCATCCATGCCCTGGCCATTGATGCCCGGGCTGCAACATAAAGGACATTCATGAAGAGACTCGCCGTACTCGCCGCTGCCTGCGCGCTGGCCTTCCCGCTACATGCCAAAGACATCGCCTCGGTCAACGGGCATGCCATCACCGATACGCAGCTTGATCAATTCGTGTCGCTGTTGGTTGAACAGGGTGCGCCCGACTCGCCGGAACTGCGCGAACAGGTCAAGCAGGAAATGATTCATCGCCTGGTGGCCGTACAGGCCGCCGAGAAAGCCGGCATCGACAAGCGCCCGGCCGTTCAGCAGGAACTGGAACTGGCCCGCCAGGGTATTTTGGTTCGCGCACTGATTGCCGACCATCTCGAAAAGAATCCGATCGACGACGCGAAGATTCAGGCCGAGTACGACAAGATCAAGGCGTCGCAGGCTGAGCGCAGCGAATACCAGGTTCGCCACATTCTGGTGAAAGAACAGAAGGAAGCGCAAGACCTGCTGGCTCAGATCAAATCGAAGAAGCTGAAGTTTGAAGATGCCGCCTCCAAGCACTCCATCGACCCGGGCAGTGGCAAGAACGGCGGCGATCTCGGCTGGGGCCCGGCCTCTAACTACGTGCCCGAGTTTGCCAAAGCGGTAGAAAGCCTCGACAAGGGCGAAACCGCCGACGAACCGGTGCAGACTCAATTCGGCTGGCACATTATTCGCGTTGAAGACGAGCGCCCCGTTGAGTTCCCTGCACTTGAAGACGTGAAGCCGCAGCTCGAGGAAATGATGCGCCAGCAACAGGTGGTCGAATTCCAGCAAAACCTGGTGAAAGAAGCCAAGATCGAGCAAGAAGAGTCGAAGTAATCAGTACGGGGCCAGCCCGCAAGGGCTGACCGCGACTCATCAAGGCTTATGCGTTCATCAAGGCCTTGCTGCGCCGGCTCACTGCCGGCCCAGTAAGGCCTTGAGCCCCTCTTCATCAACCACCTCCACCCCCAGGCTGCGCGCCTTCTCGAGCTTGCTGCCCGCCTCTTCGCCGGCCACCACGTAAGCGGTCTTGCGCGACACCGAACCACTCACCTTGCCACCTGCTGCCATGATATGGCGGGTAGCTTCGTCGCGACTCCAGTTCGGCAGCGTGCCGGTGAGCACGATGGTCTTGCCGGCGAGCGGCAGGTTACCGCCCCGGGCCACGGCTTCGGCCTGCGGCTCCACGCCGGCCGCCTGCAGCGCGGACACCACTTCCCGGTTATGCGGCTCGGCAAAGAAACCACTCACGGTAGCGGCTACCGCCGGGCCGACATCCCGCACCGCCAAGAGTGCGTCTTCATCGGCATTCATCAGCGCCTCCAGCGACCCGAAATGCAGGGCCAGGTCCCGTGCGGTGGTTTCACCCACATGGCGGATGCCCAAGGCATAGAGCAAGCGCCCCAGGGCAGGCCGCCGAGCTTTATCGATGGCCTCGATAAGGTTCTCGGCCGATTTGCGCCCCATGCGTTCGTACGCCGAGAGCTCGAGCACGGTGAGCGTGAACAGATCGGCCAGCGACTTCACCCGCCCGCTGTCAACCAGTTGGTCGACGAGCTTCTCGCCCAAACCCTCGATATCGAGCGCCTTGCGCCCCGCCGCATGAGTCAGGCTCTGCTTGCGTTGCGCCGCGCAAAAAAGCCCTCCGGTGCAGCGTGACGCCGCTTCACCTTCGATGCGTTCGACGGCCGAGCCGCACACCGGGCAGTTCGCCGGCATCACGAACGGCCGCGCATCAGCCGGGCGTAATGCGGGTACCGGGGCGACCACTTCGGGTATCACATCGCCTGCCCGGCGCACCACGACGGTGTCGCCGATCAGAACGTCCTTGCGCCGGATCTCGTCTTCGTTGTGCAGGGTGGCGTTGGTCACCGTGACGCCTCCCACGAATACCGGCTTCAGCCGGGCCACCGGTGTCAGCGCGCCCGTGCGCCCGACCTGCACATCGATATCGAGCACTACGGTGGTTTCCTCCTGCGCCGGGAACTTGTGCGCCAGCGCATAGCGCGGTGCCCGGGCCACATAGCCCAGCACACTTTGCGCGGCAAGCGAATCGACTTTGTAGACCACCCCATCGATATCGAACGGCAGTTCTGGGCGGCGTGCACCGGTGTCTTCATAGAATGCGAGCAGGCCGTCTGCGCCGCTGACACGACGACGCAGATCGTTCACGGGCAGCCCCAGTTCCGAAAACCAGTCGAGCATGCCGGAATGCGTGTCCTGCGGCATATCGGGGTTACCGGCTTCCTGACGGAACAAGTCGACGTGGCCGTTGCGCCGCAGACGAATTTCACCCCAGCCATAAGCGAAGAAGCGCAGCGGCCGCTCGGCCGTGATTCGCGGGTCAAGCTGCCTGAGGCTGCCCGCGGCGGCGTTACGCGGATTCACAAAGATCTTGTCGCCGCGCTGCTGCTGGCGGGCGTTCAAACGCTCGAAGTCTGCACGGGTCATGAGCATCTCGCCACGCACCTCTAACACTTCGGGAATGTCGTCGCCCCGCAAGCGCAGCGGCACCGACCGCACAGTACGCACGTTGGCGGTAATGTCTTCACCGGTCTGACCGTCGCCGCGCGTGGCGGCTTGCACCAAACCACCGTTCTCGTAACGCAGGCTGACCGCCAGCCCGTCGAACTTGAGTTCGGCCATGTACTGCACTTTGCCGTCGGGCGGCAGCAGCCCCGCGCCAGCAAGGGTTTCGGAATTGCGCCGGTCGAAAGCCGCCACTTCGTCGGTTTCGAAGGCATTGCCTAGCGACCGCATGGCCACGGCGTGACGCACCGTACCGAAGGCCGACAACGGCGCTGCGCCCACGCGCTGCGTGGGGGAGTCGGGCGTCACAAGATCGGGGAACTCGGCCTCGAGCGCTACCAGCTCGCCCATGAGCCGATCATATTCGGCATCCGCGACGGTAGGTGCGTCGAGAACGTAATAGCGGTGATTGTGATCGTTGATCTCACTGCGCAAGGCCGCGATGCGTTGCGCCGTGTCATTGCCGGCCCCACGACTCATGAAAACAGCCTCGCGGTACGCGCCTCACCCGGTACAAAGCCTGCGTCGGCAAGCTGTTGATAACGTTCATGCAGCTGCTCGTCAATGGCATGTTCAACGCCTTCCGCCACCGGTTTGCCCTGGTCGTCGAGCAGTTCAGCGTTGAAACTGGCCGCCAGATGCCGCCCTACCCCCGCCATACGGCTGAAGGCCTGGTCGTCGGGCGGGCTGTTGGGCAGATCAAGCACGAGCTCGATACGGTCAACCCCTTCCAACTGGGCCTCACCGGGTAGCTGGCCATTAAACAGGGCCGTGAAGCGCGGCAGGCCTTGTTCCGACATCCAGGCGAGCGCGGCGCCATGCCGCAAGAACCCGGCGTCTTCGAGTACGCGCCGGGCATCTTCAATTGCGACAGCGGCCGGCAATTGCAGCGCGAGCCCAACCATGGCATCGAGTTGCGCGCACGCCGCATCAAGCTGCCGGGCGCATTCCACCACATGATCTTGCTCGGGCCCTTCCAGTGCGCCGTCAAAACGCTCGGCAATGCCTTGCGCAATGGTCCAGAGTTCCGACCATTCAATTTCATTAAGCGGGCCGCTGCGATTCGCCAGCAGAACCGCCAACTGCATCGAGACATACTCTTCGCCGGTGCGCAGGCGGGCGCGATGCCCGCCGCCGTCGCGTTCGGCAAACAGCCGTACCGGTTTGGTGCCGACACGCCTCACCGCCTGCGTGGCGGCATGCAGATGGTCGCTGGGAACCGGTTGAGCAAAGCTGATGTCGATGACCATCTCGGTGGTCGGATCGACCTCGGCGAGGTCATCGGTGGGTTCGCCATTGGGCTCAGCCACCGAAGCCGCTGACTCTGCCACCGGCCCGAAGCCGGGCTCGCGCCGCAGCGGGCCGGCAGACGGCGGTGTGGGGCCAAGCAGCGGGTCGACGTCCCGCTCGGGAAACCGCTCCTGCATCTGTTTGCGTACGCGCCGGTCTTGCCACCAATTGAATAGCAGCACCAGCAATATGAGCACGACCCCAAGCAGGATCAAACCGATTTGCAGATCACTCATTGTCAGCCCCGTAGATCACGATAATGCGTCATGCTGATACTCCCTTACACCTCGGCAAGTTGCAAGGCGGAATCGATATCCACCGCCACGATGCGTGATACGCCCTGCTCCTGCATCGTAACGCCGATCAGCTGCCTGGCCATCTGCATGGCGATCTTGTTATGAGAAATGAAAAGAAACTGCGTGTGTTCGCTCATGCTGCTCACCAGCGCGGCATACCGCTCGGTATTGGCATCGTCGAGCGGCGCATCGACTTCGTCGAGCAAGCAGAACGGCGCCGGGTTCAGTTTAAAGAGCGCGAACACCAGCGCAGTGGCGGTGAGCGCCTTTTCCCCGCCCGAGAGCAAATGAATCGTGCTGTTGCGCTTACCCGGCGGTTGAGCCATGACCTGCACACCGGCATCGAGCAGATCTTCGCCCGTGATGATCAGTTTGGCCTCGCCGCCACCGAACAGGCGTGGGAACAGATCGCCGAAATGCCCATTCACCGCGTTAAAGGTGTCTTGCAGCAACTGGCGGGATTCCCGGTCAATCTTGCGAATCGCATCTTCGAGGGTCTCGATGGCCGACATCAGATCGGCATGTTGGGCGTCAAGAAAGCCTTTACGGTCGCGTGCGGCGGCCAGTTCGTCAAGTGCCGCCAAGTTGACGGAGCCGAGCGCGTCGATGGCGCGCGAAATGCGTTGCACTTCCGACTGTAGCCAGCCCACGCGGCGCCATTGTTCTGACTGCGCTTCCAATACGCGTCGAAGTTCGGCGCGATCGGCCTGAGCCGCGTCGAGCTGTTCTGCAAACTGTTCAACCGCCAGCCGAGCGGCCTGTTCCTGAAGCTGTAGTTCGGTAATGCGGGCGCGCAGCGGTTCGAGCGACTGTTCGATCCTCATGCGGTCTTCGTCGGCACCCCTTAGCGTGGCCGCGATGTCGTCGAGTTCGATACGGGCCTGGGCAAGCGCCTCTTCGCGGGCGGCACGCTGCTCGAGCGCATCTTGCAGCCCCGCCTCAGCGGCGGCGGCATCTAGCTCAAAGAGCTCGCCCTGCAGGCCTTCGAGTTCGGCCAGCGCACGCCGTTCCTGATCGCGGGCCATGTCGAGATTGCGCTGCAGTTCAGCTGCACGGGTCTGTAGCACGCGCCGCGCATACTCGGCTTCCTGAGCCTGCGATTCGAGTTCCCGAAGGTGGCGCCTTGCCGCTTCTGCGCGCTCATGCAAGGCCTCGCCCGACAGTTCGGCATCGGAAAACTTCGTCTGCCACTCGGCCAACTGCTCGTCGAGCGATTCAAACCGTTCTTCCGCCTCGACACGCACCGCGGTGAGTTCTTCAGTCTGTACCCGGATCTCGGCCAGATCGTCGTGCAGGCGGGCCTCACGCTCACTCGACTGCTCTGCCTGCTGACGTACACGCGAATGCTCAAGCTGAACATCATGCAACCGACGCGTGAGTTCAGAGACCCGTAGCCGGGCGGGCCCCATGGCTTGCGACGCCTGTTGCCATGCCGCTTCGGCGCGGGCGGCTTGCGACAGGGCTTGGTCGGCAATGATCTGCTGCGCCTTGATATCGCGTTGCAGATTCTCGATTTCCTGCCGCCGCGCAAGCAAACCAGCCTGTTCGGAATCGGCGGCATAGAACCGGATACTATGCCTGTCGACAACATGGCCTTCCGAGACCACGAGCACCACCCCCGGGGCGAGCTCTTCGCGCAGCGACATGGCCTGGCCGAGCGTATCGCATACATACACGCCGGCCAGCCAGTCATTCAGCAATGTGCGCAGGTCGGCGTCATCGACACGCAGCAACGCCGCAAGGGGGCGAAGCGACATCTGGGGCGATGGGGCCGGAGCGGCGACAGGGCGCTGATAAAGGGCCAGCCTCGAGGGCGGCGCATCGGCGGCGAACGCCGTGGCATGGTCGAGCCGACGCAGCTCGATGCCGGCCATGCGTTCTCGAAGAATACTTTCAAGCGCGGCTTCCCAGCCGGTTTCGACATGCAGGCGCTGCCAGAGCCGCCCTAGTGCGTCCAAGCCATGACGCTCGAGCCACGGCTGCAGGGCGCCCTGCTTCTGCACATCTTCCTGCAGACGGCTCAAGGCGGTGAGCCGCGCTTCGAGGCCGGCGAGCGTACGCGCCTGTTCCTGCACCGCCGCTTGGGCCTCCCTGCGGGCGTCGTCGAGGCCGGGCAGGCGCTCGTCGAGCGTCGCAAGCTGGCCCTGAGCCTCTTCCAATTGTTCTTCCATGGCGACGCAATCGCCGCGCAAGCGCTCGACTAATTGCGGATCGGGAGCATTCAGTGCCCCGCGTTCTTGTTCAAGACGGCTTTGCCGCTGCGCCAGCGTGTCGAGCTGCCGGTCGGCGTCACGCTGCGCCTGCGCCGCCAGCGCCAGCGCCTGCTCAACTTTCGCGAGCTCGAGTCGCAGCGCGTCGCGTTCGCCGGCTGCCTGGCGCAATGACTGCTCGACTTTCGGCAAGCCTTCGCGGGCCTGCTCGACCTCGTGCTGCAATGTCTCGATGCGCGCTACGGCGATTTCCATTTCCGATTCGAGCGCCTCGAGCTGTTCGGTGCAGTGCTGCTGCTGGGCGTGCCATTCCTGTTGCTGCTCTTGCAGCTGTCGGCGGCGACCATGCAGTCGATTGCGCGACTCACTCACGTGCTTTATTTCAGCTTCGAGGCGGCTGACTAAGGCCGACGCCTCATACAGGCTGCCTTGCGCCGCATGCACCTTATCGCCGGCGGCATAATGGGCCTGCCGGCGCGATTCCAGTGCGGCTTCACCCGCCCGCAAGCTGGCCGTCGATGCTTCGAGTTCGGCTTGCGCCCGCTCGATATCCACCGCTTTCTGGCGGCGCTCTTCCGTGGAAGCCTGTTCGCGCAGCAACCACAGCAGCCGCTGCTTCAGCTCGCCCTCTTGCTGCAACCCGCGATACTGGCTCGCCACTTCG
>CAZPYF010000055.1:0-11897 GCA_964590015.1 uncultured Burkholderiaceae bacterium | reverse complement strand
AACAAGCGCACCGTCTCGATCGTTCCCGCCGAGTAATCTCCGGCCCACGAACGCAGCAGTTCCAAAGAGCCTCGCCGTACACGGCGGGGCTCTTTGTTTTTGACTAGAATAGGTCTTCTTCCTAAGGTAATCCGTCTCATGAAGTTCGTCGACGAAGCAACCATCGAAGTTGTCGCCGGTAAAGGCGGCAATGGCGCGGCGAGCTTTCGCCGCGAAAAATTCATCCCCCGCGGCGGCCCCGACGGCGGTGACGGCGGTCGTGGCGGCAGCATCTATGCCATTGCTGACCGCAACATCAACACGCTGGTAGATTTCCGCTACGCACGCCTGCATCGGGCAAAAAACGGCGAGAACGGCCGGGGATCCGATCAGTATGGCGCTGCAGCTCCCGACATCGTGCTCAAGGTGCCGGTCGGCACCACCGTACACGATGCCGACAGCGGCGAGCCCTTGTTTGACCTCGACAAACACGGCCAGAAAGTCACTTTGGCTGCAGGTGGGCAAGGTGGCTTGGGCAATTTGCATTTCAAGTCGAGCACCAACCGTGCGCCTCGCCAGTTCACTACCGGTAAAGAGGGCGAACAACGGCGCTTGCGGCTGGAGCTTAAGGTGCTGGCCGATGTCGGCCTGCTTGGCATGCCCAATGCCGGCAAGTCCACGCTGATCAGCAAAGTTTCGAATGCCCGGCCCAAGATTGCCGACTACCCTTTCACCACCTTGCATCCGAATCTGGGTGTGGTGCGCACTTCCGAGAGCCGCAGTTTCGTCATTGCCGATATTCCGGGCCTCATTGAGGGCGCCTCGGAAGGTGCCGGTTTAGGCCATCTGTTCTTGCGTCACTTGTCGCGAACGCGCGTGCTGCTGCATATCATCGATGTCTCGTCGCCCGACCCCGAGTTCGACGCCATTGCCCAAGCTGCCGTCGACGCCCAAGCCATCGTCGAGGAGCTGCGCCGTTACGACGCCGAACTTCATGCAAAGCCGCGCTGGTTGGTGTTGAACAAGCTCGACATGGTCGACGACCCGGAAGCAGCCACGAAGCGGCTGTGTGAGCTGATCGACTGGAAGGGGCCTGTATTCGGCATTTCGGCCATGACCGGCAGCGGTACGCAGGCACTGATTTGGGCATTGCAAGATTGGCTCGACGCCGAAAAGCAGCGCGATAACATCGAGCAAGACAAGCAGTCGGGCGTGCATATCGAAGACGACCCGCGCTTTGACCCCGCACGCGACGCACCGCCACCGGCCGAGCCGCAAAACTAAACACCGCGCATACACGCTAGGGCCGCCGCGCCGGCCGAATCCACCGCCCCACCGACTCACTACCGCTATTCGGCATCATGCTCGACCTCGAAAACACTACTTCCGTTGCTGCCGGCGCGCAGCGCCTGGTGATCAAAGTCGGCTCCTCGCTCGTCACCAACGAGGGGCGCGGGCTCGACATCGACGCCGTCGAGCAATGGAGCCGCCAGATCGCCGCCCTGCATGCGCAGGAACGCCAGATCGTGCTAGTGTCGAGCGGCGCTATTGCCGAGGGAATGGCGCGCCTGGGGTGGCCGCGCCGTCCGAGCGCCATGCACGAGCTTCAAGCCGCCGCGGCGGTTGGGCAAATGGGTTTGGTGCAAGCCTATGAAGTGGCGTTCGCGCGGCATGGCATACGCACCGCGCAGATTCTCCTTACGCACGAAGACCTAGCCGACCGTCGTCGCTACCTGAATGCTCGCACCACGCTCTACACCCTGCTGCGGCTGGGTGTGGTGCCCATCGTGAACGAGAACGATACGGTCGTGACCGACGAGATCCGTCTCGGTGACAACGACACGTTAGGTGCGCTCGTTACCAATCTCATCGAAGCGGAAGCGCTGGTCATTCTTACCGATCAGAGCGGTGTCTACACGGCCGATCCGAGGAAGGACCCCGCCGCGAAACTTATACAGGTTGCGCGAGCCGGCGATCCAGAGCTCGAAAGAATGGCGGGCGGTTCGGGCAGCAGCATCGGTACGGGCGGCATGCTCACTAAAATATTGGCGGCACGCCGTGCAGCCAATAGCGGCGGCCACACCATCGTGGCCAGCGGCCGCGAAACCGACGTGCTGCTGCGATTGGCCGCCGGCGAACGCATTGGTACAGAACTGAGGGCGCTATTGCCGATTCGGTCGGCGCGCCAGCGATGGCTGGCTAACCACCTTCGCCTGCGCGGGCGCGTCACGCTCGACGAGGGTGCGGTACGTGCGCTCACACAGGGGCACAAAAGCCTGCTGGCCGTGGGCGTGATTTCAGTCGACGGCAATTTTGAACGCGGCGACGTGGTCGCCTGCATTGACGAACACGGCAAGGAGCTCGCACGCGGGCTGATTAACTATTCGGCGAGTGATACCCGGCGTATTCTGCGTCAGCCCAGCCACCGCATTGCCGAGATTCTGGGCCATATCACCGATCCAGAGCTCATGCATCGCGACAACATGGTGGTCACGCGAACATGGAGCCGGAAATCTGCAGGAAGCCGGCAGGCTTCCGAGGCTACATCCCAGCCGGAATGAACATGGTTTCCTTCACCTCTTCCATGACGATACAGCTCTTCGTCTGAGTGACCCCGGGAAGCCGTAACAGCACATCACCCAGCAACGTTCTGTACTGCCCGATCTCGCGGATGCGCGCCTTGATCATGTAGTCGAAGTCGCCCGACACCAGGTGACATTCCTGCACGTACGGAATCTGCAGGATCTCCTTGCGGAAATCCTCGAAGCTGCGGTTCGATTTGTGCGACATCGAAATCTCAACGAAGACCAGTAAACCGGCGCCCAGCGCGGCCGGGGAAACCCGTGCGTGGTAGCCGGTAATCACGCCTTCACGCTCGAGACGCCGTACTCGCTCAATGCACGGCGTCACTGTCAGCCCCACCTTGTCAGCCAGCTCAGTCATAGACATGCGGCCGTCTTGCTGCAGCAGGTCGACGATGTGGCGATCCACCCGGTCAAGGGTGAATTCGCCATCACGAACTTTCATAGGCGCTCCATTGTTGTGCCGGTGCCGCCTGCCTTAGCGTGTCGCCTGGGTGCTTTCTGCCGGCCGTGCCCGCCGCCGGCTACTTGTGTGTTGCCCGTTGCCGCAGACCCGCCTAGGCGCGAATCATGCAGCGCACAGAAAGAAGTCCTGGAGCCTCCCCCATCAGGCCGGGCGGACAGGAAAATCCACTGCTTTCCGACGAAAAAGACGAAAATTTTCCATGCCGTTTTGCGTAACATAACAGAAACATTCCGAGGTTGCCTATGAAGATCGCCGTTCTGGGTGCCGGGGTAGTCGGCACCACTACCGCCTACTATCTCGCCCGTGCCGGGCATGAAGTCGATGTCTACGACCGACAAGACGGCCCTGCACTGGAAACCAGCTTTGCCAACGCCGGCCAGATCTCATTCGGCTACTCATCACCGTGGGCCGCTCCAGGCGTGCCGCTGAAAGCGCTGAAGTGGATGTTTGCCGAGCACCCTCCCCTCACGATCCGCCCCGACGGCACGCTGACGCAACTGCGCTGGATGCTCCAGATGTGGCGCAATTGCACGGCCGGCCGCTATGCCGTCAATAAAGAACGTCTTCTGCGCGTGTCGAACTACAGCCGGCTAGCGCTGGAAGAGCTTCGGCAGGAAACAGGCATCCAGTATGAAGGGCGCCGGCATGGCACTCTGCAACTGTTCCGTACACAGCAACAGCTCGACGCCGCCGGCCGCGACATGCTGGCCTTGAGCGAAGCCGGTATCGCCTATGAGCTGCTCACGTCGGCCGAGCTGGTGAAGGCCGAACCCGGCCTTGCCGCCTCTGCTCAAAAATTCGTAGGCGGTCTGCGTACTCCCGGCGACGAAACCGGCGACTGTCACATGTTCACGACCCGGCTCGCCGAAATTGCGCGTGAACTGGGTGTCCGCTTCCACTACAACACCCCCATCGATGCGCTGGAAACCGAGAACGGAGCCGTCAGCGGGGTTCAGTGCGGCAACCATCGCATCCAGGCCGATGCCTACGTACTGGCGCTGGGTTCATGGTCGAGCCGCTTCTTGCAGGGGCTGCTTCGCATCCCCGTGTATCCGCTCAAGGGATACTCGATCACCGTACCGATTGCCGATGAAACCCGTGCGCCCACCTCGACACTGCTCGATGAGACCTACAAGGTTGCCCTCACGCGTTTCGATGATCGCATTCGGGTAGGCGGCATGGCTGAGATCGTCGGGTACGACACCCGGCTCGACTCACGCCGACAGGCCACGCTCGAAATGGTGCTCGATGACGTATTCCCGGGGGCTCGCCAACCGGGCGAGCTCTCATTCTGGGCAGGCTTGCGGCCCAAGACTCCCGACAGCACGCCGATCATCGGCGCGACACCGGTCAAGCGCCTTTTCCTGAACACAGGGCATGGCACGTTGGGCTGGACGATGTCTTGCGGAAGCGGCCGCTTGCTGGCCGACATCATTTCGGGGCGGTCTCCTGAAATCCGCAGTAACGACTTGTCGGTGCACCGCTATTACGGGGCAGTGCCTGATGCCAGGCGAGCCGAAACGCCGGCAACCGCATAAGATCATTTGCGAGCCGGGCGCCCTGCCCGGCTATACTCACCTTTCACGCAGGGGTACTCGCCGTTCAGGCGGGTTGAGAAACACCCTTCGTACCAGTACGGATAATGCCGATGCTGGGAGCGCACCCCGTCGAGGAGCGTCGTCATCGTTCCCGACGGCGCCTTCTGCGGGCACATCCCGATCGGCTCCATGTCAACCAATGGAGCATCAAGTGAACATCAAGCCCGCTTTCAAGGCGAATACCGCCACGGTCGATCAGGCCGCCATCACCCCCCTTCCACGATCCCGCAAAATTTATGTCACCGGCAGCCGCCCTGACATTCGCGTGCCGTTCAGGCAGATCGAACAAGACGACACCTCCACCGGCTTTGGCGGCGAGCGCAACCCCCCGCTCACCGTATATGACACCAGCGGCCCGTATACCGACCCGTCTGCAACCATCGACATCCGCAACGGCCTGCCGCCGCTGCGCCACGCGTGGATCAGCGAGCGCAACGATACGGTCGAGCTGCCCAGCCTGAGCAGCGCTTTTGGGCGTGAACGCCTGGCCGACCCCGCCTTGGCCGCGATGCGTTTCGAGCTGTCGCGCAAGCCGCGGCGCGCGCGCCCCGGCGCTAACGTCACCCAGATGCACTATGCCCGCCGGGGAGTCATCACGCCGGAGATGGAGTTCGTGGCGATTCGCGAGAATCTTCGACGCGACGAGTACCTGGAAAGCCTGCGCAATAGCGGGCCGGAGGGGCACCGGCTGGCCGAGCGCCTGAGCCGCCAGCATCCGGGGCAATCCTTTGGTGCTGCCATACCCGCGCGAATCACTCCAGAGTTTGTACGCGACGAAATCGCTCGTGGCCGGGCGATTCTTCCTGCAAATATCAATCACCCGGAAAGCGAACCCATGGCTATCGGCCGGAACTTCCTGGTGAAGATCAATGCCAACATTGGTAACTCTGCGCTGGGCTCTAGCATTTCAGAAGAGGTCGAAAAAATGACCTGGGCGATACGTTGGGGCGGCGACACCGTCATGGACCTGTCGACAGGCAAGAACATTCATGAGACACGCGAGTGGATCCTGCGCAATGCGCCTGTACCGATTGGCACGGTGCCGATTTACCAGGCGCTGGAGAAGGTAGACGGCAAGGCCGAAGAGCTCACCTGGGACATCTTCCGGGACACCCTGATCGAGCAAGCGGAGCAGGGTGTAGATTATTTCACGATCCATGCCGGGGTACGGCTGCCGTTTATTCCCATGACCGCCGACCGCATGACCGGCATCGTGTCACGCGGTGGCTCGATTATGGCCAAATGGTGCCTGGCTCATCACAAGGAAAGCTTCATTTACGAACATTTTGAAGATATTTGTGAAATCATGAAGGCCTACGATGTCGCGTTTTCGCTCGGCGACGGCTTGCGGCCGGGCTCGACCTACGACGCGAACGACGAAGCTCAGTTTGCCGAACTCAAAACACTTGGCGAACTCACACAAGTGGCCTGGCAGCATGATGTGCAGGTGATGGTAGAAGGCCCGGGCCACGTACCCATGCAGCTCATCAAAGAGAACATGGACTTGCAGTTGGAGCACTGCAAGGAGGCGCCGTTCTACACCTTGGGGCCGCTCACCACTGACATCGCCCCGGGTTACGACCACATCACGTCGGGCATCGGCGCAGCCCTCATCGGCTGGTATGGTACGGCCATGCTGTGCTATGTCACCCCCAAAGAACATCTGGGCTTACCTAACAAGAAAGACGTGAAAGACGGCATCATTACTTATAAGATCGCGGCACACGCCGCCGACCTTGCCAAAGGGCACCCCGGCGCCGCGATTCGCGATAACGCGCTCTCGAAGGCACGCTTCGAGTTTCGTTGGGAAGACCAGTTCAACCTAGGCCTCGACCCCGACACGGCCCGCGAGTTCCACGATGAAACGCTGCCCAAGCAGTCTATGAAACTGGCACACTTCTGCTCAATGTGCGGCCCGCATTTCTGCAGCATGAAGATCACGCAAGACGTGCGTGAGTATGCCGCCGCACAAGGGCTCGATGCAGCGGCGGCGTTAGCCCATGGCATGGAAGAGAAAGCGGCCGAATTCGTGGATGGCGGCAGCCGCCTGTATCACCGCACCTGACGCCCGGCCCACACAACCAAAAGAAAGCCCGGCGCGGTGTCGAAGCCGCCCGGGCGCTGCTGCTTGGTGGCGCCGCTATGCGCACATGGCATGGCGGCGCTGCTAAGCAAGACTTACTGTGGCTGAACCGCGTACAGGTACAACTCAACACGGCGATTCATGGCACGCCCTTCCGCCGTGGCATTGTCGGCCACCGGGTTATTCGGGCCGCGGCCTTCAGACATCAGCCGGTCGTAGCCTACACCACGGCTGGCAATGTACTGAGTTACTGCGTTCGCGCGATTGACGGAAAGGGTCTGGTTGAACTGCATGCTTCCGGTGCTGTCGGTATGGCCGATGGCCTTGGCACGCAGCTCGGGGTGCTGCACCAATGCGCGCGCCACACTATCGAGAACCGGCAGTAGTGCCGGCTTCAGGTCGTATTTACTCGTGTCGAACGAGACATTACTGGGAATATTGACGCGTAGCGTACCGTCGGGCATCTCGGTGACATCCACCCCGAGGCTGGTCGCCCCAGACTGCTCGACATCGTTCTTCACACCCGACCAGTTGTAGCCCGCGATGCCGCCGGCCACGGCGCCGATACCCGCGCCGATGGCCGCCGCCCGACTGCTATCGCCGATCAGTGCCCCGAGGCCCGCACCGACTGCAGCACCGGCGCCTGCGCCCATTGCCGTGCGGCCGCCTTGGCCCATGTTTTGTGTGCCTGCGCATCCTGCCGCTAGGGCCAGAACGCTAACGCAGCAGGCTAGCTTGGCTGTACGCGTCATATTCTTCATATTAATTCTCCTGTGTAAGCGACTGTCGTCTGCTGCAGGACATGCTACCAAACCTCAACAACCGTGTTGTTACAATTTGGTTCGGGCTCAATGAAGAATCTGTTGAAGGAATAGCTGCGTACGCTCGTGTTGTGGATCATCGAAGAAGCGATCAGGCGTGTTCTCTTCGATGATTTCACCCTGGTCCATGAAGATCACGCGGTCGGCTACCTTACGGGCGAAGCCCATCTCGTGCGTGACGCACAGCATGGTCATGCCACTTTCTTCGGCCAAGGTCACCATGACATCGAGCACCTCTTTCACCATTTCGGGGTCAAGGGCCGAGGTCGGCTCGTCGAACAGCATGATCTTAGGGTTCATGCATAGCGAGCGCGCAATGGCTACGCGCTGCTGCTGCCCGCCCGACAACTGCCCGGGATACTTCAGTGCCTGGTCGGGAATACGCACGCGCTCAAGGTATTTCATGGCCGAAGCCTCGGCCTCGGCGCGGCTCTGCTTAAGCACCCACACGGGCCCCAACGTAAGGTTCTCGAGAACCGTAAGGTGGGGAAAGAGATTGAAATGCTGGAACACCATGCCGACATCGCGCCGGATCGTTTCGATGTGCCGCAGATCGTTCGTCAGTTCAGTTCCATCGACCACAATGCGCCCTTGCTGATGTTCTTCCAGGCGATTGATGCATCGGATCATGGTCGACTTCCCCGAACCCGACGGGCCGCAAATGACGATACGTTCGCCCTGCGCCACATCAAGGTTGAGATTGCGAAGCACATGGAACTGACCAAACCACTTGTTGACGTTTTCAAGGCGGATGATGGCCTCGGACATGCTCGACTCCTTGTTCCGCCTGATCAGCGTTGATATCCCTTGTCGAGGCGGCGTTCCAGCCCCTGACTGTATCGGGAGATCGCGAAACAGAAAATGAAATAGATGGCGGCGATAAAGACATACGCTTCGATACTGAACCCGCGCCAGGCTGCGTCGGCAATGGCTGCCTTGGCCGCCTGGGTGAGATCGAAGATGCCAATAATGACGACCAGAGACGTATCTTTGAACAGCGCAATAAAAATGCCCACCAGCGGGGGAATGACCACCTTCAGCGCCTGCGGAAGAACGATGAGCCGCATTTGTTGCCAGTAGCTGAGCCCCAAGGAGTCGCCGCCTTCGTATTGACCCTTTGGAATGGCCTGCAGCCCGCCGCGTACCGTTTCGGCGATATATGCCGCCGCGAACAAGATGATGGCGATTTGCGCGCGCAACAGTTTGTCGATGGAAAAGCCCTCCGGAAGGAAGAGCGGCAACATCACCGACGACATGAACAGCAGGCTGATGAGCGGCACACCCCGAATCAGCTCAATATAGATGATGCACAGCGACTTCACCGCCGGCATGTCTGAACGCCGGCCGAGTGCCAGAAGCACCCCAAACGGGAAAGCGAAGGCGATGCCAAAGGTGGAGAGAATGAGTGTGAGCGGTAGCCCGCCCCAGCGATCATTCTCGACATGGCTCAGGCCAAACACCCCGCCCCACATCAACACGGCCACAGCGGTCAGTGCAGCCACCCACATCAAGCCGAGCCACGGCTTCCAGAAGTAGCGAATCGCGCTGCAGATCATGATGCCGATGAGAATCAGGGTGGCCAGCAACGGCCGCCACTGCTCGTCGTATGGATAAACACCGAAGAGAATGAGGCGATGCTTCTCGGCGATGAAGGCCCAGCACGCGCCGTCGGACTGGCGGCATTCCTGAGCAGTATCAGCCGTAAAGTTGGCATCGAAGAAGAGCCAATCGAGTATGGCCGGCACCGACATCAGTAGCAGCCAGGCCACCAAAATCGTGAGCAGGGTGTTCAGCGGCGATGAGAACAGATTGTTCTTTAGCCAGCCGATGCGGTCGCTTGGCGCACGCGGTGCGAGCGCTGCAGGAGTGGCGGTTGGATTGACGCTCATGTCAACGCTCCACCAGCGCGATGCGCTTGTTGTACCAGTTCATGAATATGGAAATCGACAGGCTTACGGTAAGGTACGCCGCCATGATGATAAGGATGCCCTCGATGGCCTGGCCCGTTTGATTCAACGTAGTGTTCACCACCGAGACGATGTCGGGATACCCAATGGCCACGGCCAGCGAACTGTTCTTCGTAAGATTGAGGTACTGGCTGGTCATGGGGGGGATGATCACGCGCAACGCCTGCGGCAAGATAACGAGCCGCAGCGCGCGGGCCCTTGGCAGGCCCAGCGCATTCGCGGCCTCCCATTGGCCCTGGCCCACGGCCTGAATGCCGGAACGCACGACTTCGGCTATGAACGCCGAGGTATAGATGACCAAACCCGCCAGCAACGCGGTGAACTCGGGCGAGAGCGCAATACCGCCTGCAAAGTTAAAGCCCTTGAGCACCGGTACGTCGACGTTCAGCTCGGCGCCGCTGGCCATCCAGCCGGCCAGTGGCAAGGCCAATAGCAAGGCAATAGAGACACTTCCCAACGGGAAAATCTGCCCCGTGGCCGCCTGCCGCTTGCGCGCCCAATGTGCCACGAGCAAGACCAACACAATGGCCACACCCAGGCCGCCGAGGATCCAGTCGATGGCATCGCCCTGAAGCGAGGGCATCAGCAAACCGCGGTTTGAGATGAAGACACCTGGCAGCGGCTCGAGCGCCTGACGCGGGCCCGGCATGCTCTCGGTGATGATCGCGTACCAGAAGAAGAGTTGCAGCAACAGGGGAATGTTGCGCATCACTTCGACATAGACGCTCGCCACGCCCGAAACCAGCCAGTTCTTCGAGAGCCGCGCAATGCCGATGAGCGTACCCAGCAAGGTGGCCAGGATGATGCCGATGATCGAGACTCGCAGTGTGTTCAGCAGCCCCACCCAGACGGCGCGCCCATAGGTATCGGCCGGCGTGTAGGCAACCGGCGACTCCCCAATGGCGAATCCGGCCTCTCGTCCGAGAAACCCAAAGCCGGTCGAGATGTTTCGCACGGCCAGGTTGTGCAACGTGTTAGATACGAGATACCACACGACAAAACCGACGAGCCCGACCACGATCACCTGATACAACAGGGCGCGGGTTGCAGGATCGTTCCAGGAAAGGCGCCGTCGTGTGGGCGCCGGTACGGATTCGGTTTTTCTAGTCATGAAATGCTGTGCTGGGGAAACGCGCGGCGCTTCCCAGGAAGAACGGGGCAGCCGTCGATGGTGGCGGCGCCCCGGTTGGTTACATCAATGCTTCAGGTTAGCGGATCGGCCAGCCATACATCAGGCCGCCGTCTTTCCATTGAGCGTTAAGGCCGCGCTCGAGCTTCATGGGCGAACTCATGCCGATGTTGCGTTCGAAGGACTCGCCATAGTTGCCGACCTGCTTGATGATGTTGTAGGCCCACTTATTGTCGATGCCCATGCCCTTGCCCATCTCGCCTGAGGCGCCCAAGATTCGCTGGATGTTGGGGTTGTCGCTCTTGACCATTTCATCGACGTTCTGCGATGTGATGCCGTACTCTTCGGCCTCGAGCATCGCGTTCAATGCCCAGCGAACCACCATGAACCATTCATCGTCACCCTGGCGAACCATGGGGCCGAGCGGCTCTTTCGAGAAATCTTCAGGAAGAATCACGTGGTCATCGGGATTCGGCAGCGTGGTACGCACCGTGGCCAGGCCCGATTTGTCGGTGGTGAACGCGTCGCAGCGGCCGCCCTCGTATGAGCGCATGGCTTCGTCGGGGCTATTGATAACGACTGGGGTGAATTTCAAGCCGTTAGCGCGGAACCAGTCGGCAAGGTTCAGTTCAGTCGTGGTACCGGGCTGTACGCAGACCGTGGCGGTGTCGAGTTCCTTGGCGCTGGTGATGCCCAGCTCCTTCTTCACCATGATGCCTTGGCTATCGTAATAGTTGATGCCGGTGCTCATCAGGCCCAGCGTAGTGTCGCGAGTAAGCGTTGCGGTGGTGTTGCGCGTGAGCACATCGACTTCACCCGACTGCAGCGCGGTGAAGCGTTGCTGGGTCGTAACGGGGGTGGTCTTGTACTTGGTGGAGTCGCCGAAAACGGCAGCCGCAACAGCCTTGCAGAGATCAACGTCGATGCCTTCCCACTCGCCCTTGCTATTGGCGATTCCAAAGCCGGGCAGACCGGTATGTACGCCGCACTGAACAAAGCCTTTCTTTTTTACTGCGTCAAACGTTTCACCTGCATGCGCAGTGGCTCCGAAGCAGAGTACGGAGGCACCAATGACCAACGCTTTTTGTAATTTCATGGAGTGTCCTCAAGCTGTGTCTGGTGGTTCGTGGCATACAATGAGCATCCACGGCTGCAACGAATGTAGCCGTTGGAACACCGCCCGTAACATGGGGGATATCCCTTGAGACATCTTATGTAACGAACGGTCCGATGATCGAATTCCAGCATGTATTCAAGTCGTACGGGCGCGGC
>CAZPYF010000054.1:0-12064 GCA_964590015.1 uncultured Burkholderiaceae bacterium | reverse complement strand
TCTCCCGCGATAAATCCTGGACAGTGGTACGTCTGCTGGAAGCCGCACGCGTCATTTAAGATGCCGCGTGCGCGGAAGGCTTCTTCCGGGCGCTGCGGCCGCAAGGCCTGACAACCGGAGCTCTCTAAAGGGGCTCCGGTTTTCTTTTATGCGCCACGATCAGTGCGTGGCGGCAGCGCGATCGAGCTGCCTAGCGGCGCCCTGGAAGGGTTCGTTCCCGAGCTCGCCGCTCCAGACCCATTCTTCGATGCGGTTCCGGCCGTTGCGCTTAGCCCGGTAGAGCGCTTTATCGGCACCGTTCAGTAGCTCGTCGATACTGTCGATGGTTGGCGTCAGTGTGGTGAAGCCCATGCTGACCGAGTACTCTGGTAGGTCGGGTGTCGGCTGGATCGCAGCACGCAGTCGGTGAGCCATGGCCAATGCGTCTTCGCGGGCCATGCCGCGCAGCAGAATCACGAACTCCTCGCCCCCGTAGCGGCCCAACACGTCAACAGGCCGCAATACCGTTCTAAGCACGTTGCAGAGGTTCTGCAGAACGCGATCGCCCATAGCGTGCCCGTGACGGTCATTGATCAGTTTGAAATGATCGAGGTCGAGCAGCAACACCGCTAGCGGCTTTCCGCCAGCCCGGCTGAGTGCGAACTCGCGCGAGGCCGTTCTGAAGAATGCTCCGCGATTCAAGGTGCCGGTTAATGCATCGTGAGAGCCGTGGTATTCAAGGATACTGCGTAGCCGCTCATTGGCCATCAGTAGAAAGCCCAGCGAGCCAATCAGTACGCTTAGGTTGAACGCAGAGAGGTAGATCACCTGAACCGTTCCGAAATCTAGAAGGCCGCTGGGGCGGTCAAAACCAGCGGTAACTGTTCCCAGGCGCAATAGGCAGCTACACGTGGTGAGCAGGAACGCCAGTGAGCAGACCATCGCGCCCAATCGGCGCTCGCTGTAGCGCAATGGTAGCAGGCTCACGTAGCCGAACAACGCTGCCAGCGTTAGCGACATGATGATCAGCCGGCTATTGAACGATGGCTGGATGAAGGTGTACCACGCCATAACGCCTACAAGTAACAGCCCGCCGATCGCAACATAACGCGGGTTCGGCACAGGGCGAGCGAGGAATCGCAGCATACCCCATGTCATACCCAGAACACCCAGAAGAATCAGCGTGTTCGCGAGCATCACGCGAACGAAGGGGTGCGAATCCTGAAGCCCGAAGAATACGGTTGACGCGACAAACAGCGGGATGCCAAACGCCCAGTGTCCGATGCCCCGTATGCTGGGCGGGAAGCCGGAACGCATGGCCACCATGACGACCGCCAGCAGCAGGGTCAGAGAGTTGACCACGATAATCAGGGTGGGCGGGTCGATACTGTATACGGGTGTAGCCAGACTACGCTCCCGTTTCGGCGTCGCGCAGTTCGCGTCGCAAAATCTTGCCTACATTGCTGCGCGGCAGGTCGTCTCGGAATTCCACGTATTTCGGTCGCTTATAGGGCGTGAGCTTATGGCGGCAATGGTCAATGACCTCTTGTTCGGTGAGGCCGGGGTTGCGGGAAATCACAAACAGCTTTACGACTTCGCCGGAGTGCTCGTCGGGCACCCCTATGGCGGCGGCTTCGACCACGTCGGGGTGTTCTACGGCAACCGCCTCGACTTCATTAGGATAGACGTTGAATCCTGAAACCAGAATCATGTCTTTCTTGCGGTCTTTGATATACACGTAGCCTTCTTCGTCGACCAGACCGATGTCGCCCGTGCGCAGGAAGCCGTCTTTGTCGAATGCCTTTTCCGTTTCCTCGGGCTGATTCCAATAGCCCGGGCTCACTTGTGGCCCGCCCACGCATATTTCCCCCACTTCACCAATACCCAGCTCGTTATCAAGGTGGTCGCGTATGGCGATTTGAGTCGACGAGATCGGCAAGCCGATCGAACCCGTAAAGTCGCGCCGGTCGAGCGGATTAATGGTGACGGCGGGAGACGTCTCGGTAAGCCCGTAGGCTTGAGTGATCGGTGTGCCGGTAACCTGCAACCAGCGCTGGGCCACCGCTTCCTGAACTGCCATGCCACCCCCCAAAGCGATCTTCAGGCTCGAGAAGTCGAGCCGCGCGAAGTCGGGGTTGTTCAGCAAGGCGTTGAAGAGGGTGTTCACGCCCGTAATGGTGGTGAACTTCGCCGCACTGAGACTCTTCACGAACGCGGGTATGTCGCGCGGGTTCAATATGAGCAGGTTCGTGGCGCCCAACTTCATGAAGGTGAGGCAGTTCGCCGTGAGTGCGAAGATATGGTAGAGCGGCAGCGCCGTGACGATGCATTCCTCGCCTTCCACTAGGTAAGGGCGGATCCACGCGTGCGCCTGATGTACGTTCGACACCAAATTGCCATGGGTCAACATCGCGCCCTTGGGAAGGCCAGTGGTTCCGCCGGTGTACTGAAGGCATGCCAGGTCGTCATGACCCAATGTGGGCCGTTGATAGCCGCATTGGCGCCCGCTTACGAGGATATCGTTGAAGTCGCGCGCCTCGGGCAGCGAGTACGCGGGAATCAACTTCTTCAAGCGGCGAACCACAAAGTTGGTGACGGCGCCTCGCGCGGTGCCCAGCATGTCACCCACGCGTGTCACCACCACATGTTTCACTGATGTACGCGGCAATGCGGCTTCGACCGTGTGAGCGAAGTTTTCGGCCACGACAATAATCTCGGCGCCCGAATCACTAAGCTGATGTTCGAGCTCAGTGGCGGTGTACAACGGGTTGGTATTCACGACCACGGCGCCCGCGCGCCAGGCGCCGAACAGACACACCGGGTATTGCAGAAGATTGGGCATCATGAGCGCGATGCGGTCGCCTTTCTTTACCCCAATCGATTGCAGCCACGCCGCGAAGCAGCGCGAGGCTTCGTCGAGTTCGCCATAGCCCAGTTCGACCCCCATGCTGATATAGGCGGTGCGACGCACGAAACGTGCGCAGCATTCCTCGAACAGGGCTACGAGCGATTCGCAGGCTGCGGCGTCCTTGCTGATGTCGGTCGGGATGCCTGCGGGGTAACTGTTATGCCAGATGGGTTCCATATCGCCCCCTTATACGGGTGTGACGTGAGGCGCCCGGTGAGCCTCCCAATGCAATGGGCCACCCGAGAACGGTGCAAAGCCGGTGCCGAAAATTACGCCTGCGTCGGCCAGGTCGGCGTCGGCGATCACACCGCGCTCGAGCTGTGCGTGGGTTTGGGCCACGAGCGGCGCAATAAGGCGTTGTGCCAGATCAGCCGGCGGAACGCCCGCCGCCCGTTTCACCGGTTTTCCATCCTTCCACTCGTAGAACCCACGGCCTGACTTGCGCCCGAGTTCATTACGTGCCAGATGCGATTCGAGGCAGCGCGGCATCGCGTCGTCGCCCGCCAGCTGTCGACCAGCGGCTTCAATGATATCGAGCCCCACCGTATCGGCCAGTTCGAGTGGCCCCATGGGCATGCCGAACACCTTCATGGCTTCGTCGATGGTTTCCGGCGACAGGCCCTCGTCGACGCAACGCATGGCTTCAAGAATGTAAGGTGCCAACACAGCGTTCACCAGGAAGCCCGGCGCATCCTTCACGGGCAAGGGCAGCTTGCCCAGTTTGCCTACGAAAGCCAGGGCGGTCGCACGCGCTACCGGATCGGTGTTCTCGGTTTCCACCACCTCGACCAGCGGCATCTTGGCGACGGGATTGAAGAAATGGATACCGACCAGTCGGGCTGGATTCTGCAACGTAGCCTGTAGCGATTGCAACGACAGGCTCGACGTATTGCTGGCGAGCAGCGCGCCGGCTTTCATTCGCGGCTCGATACGGGCGTATAGACCCTG
Organism: uncultured Burkholderiaceae bacterium; assembly: GCA_964590015.1. GTDB lineage: Bacteria > Pseudomonadota > Gammaproteobacteria > Burkholderiales > Burkholderiaceae_B > Yanghanlia. The sequence goes on along the minus strand of CAZPYF010000054.1, from coordinate 8,229 downwards.
CTTCGCCTGCAAGTTCTCGGTGATGGCTTCAATGATGAGATCCGCGTGCGCCACGCCGTGCCCTTCCGGGTCGGGAATGAGACGGTCGGCGGCCGCACGACGCAGCCGTTCCACTTTTATTCGGCGCTGGAAAAGCGTGTGGGCCCGCCCTTGGGCGGCGGCGATGCGCTCACGGTCTTGATCTTGCAGCGTGACCTTGATGTCTTTGAGCGCGCACCATGCCGCAATGTCGCCGCCCATGACGCCGGCGCCCACGACATGCACGTGGCGTACTTCCAGCGCTTGGGGATCACGCCTGCCCAGCGACTTCAGTCGTTCCTGCAGCCGGAATACGCGCACCAGGTTGCGGGCCGTGTCGGAGCGGGCAAGTTCGTTGATGAGCTCGGGCGCTGCCAGGGCGTTGCCGTCATGACGCCCCCAGATCTCCAGGATGCCGCGCGGGGCCATGTAGTGTTGATAGGGGTCGCGTTCGTTGACCTTTTTCTCGGCCTGTCGCATGAGCAAGGGCCGGAGAAGGCGGTGGTTGGCCCATTTGCCGAAGCCCTGCGCCCGCCGGGGTGGTTTGCCCGAGACCACGTGCCGGGCCGCTGCCTGCAATTCCAGCCGAGGTGGCACATTGGCATCGACAAGGCCCAGGCGCACTGCCTTGCGGGCATCGACCGGGCGGCCGGTCAGCATCATATCGAGGGAGGCGGGCGCGCCGATCACGCGCGGCAGCCGCTTCATGCCGCCCCATGCCGGGAAGATGCCCAACATGACCTCCGGTAACGCAAGCGAGGTGTCGGGCTGATCGACGGCGAGGCGGTAGCGGCACGCCAGCGCGAGTTCCAGGCCACCGCCCAGGCAGTGCCCCCGAATGAGCGCCAGCGTAGGGTAACGCTGCGACTCCAGCCGTTCGAAGGTATCCCAGCCACGACGGATCAGATCAGTGACTGCAGCCGGCTGATCAAGCGCGTTGAATTCGTTGATGTCGGCACCAGCAATGAAACCCGCCGGCTTGAGTGAATGGATCACAAGCCCTGCGGGCGGATGACGTTCGAAGTGCTCGAGGGCCGTGTTGAACTCGGCCAGCACGTCGCGCGAAAGGCGGTTTACCGAGGCGCCCACGCAGTCGATGCCAAGCCAGGCGATACCGGTTTCGTCGATGCGGCATTGGAAGTTCTGCAGCTCAAGCGAAGTGCTCATGTCTCGTCGCCCCCTTCCGGCGTGGATTCGAAAGTCTCCACCAACATGGCGCCACCCTGGCCGCCGCCCACGCAGATGGCGGCCATGCCTCTGCGCAAACCGCGTGCACGTAACGCGTGCAACAGGTGCAGTACGACCCGCGCACCCGATGCGCCGACGGGATGCCCTATGGCGATGGCGCCGCCGTCGACGTTCAAACGGTCAATGTCGAGACGCCCTAGCGCCGGGCGCCCAAGATGCTTCCGGCACCATTCGTCGTCTTCCCACGCCGCCACGCACGCGAGTATTTGCGCGGCGAACGCTTCGTTGATTTCCCATAGATCGGGGTCATTGAGCCCCAGCCCGTGGCGTTCCAGTAGGGGCGTGGCAGCATAGACCGGCCCCAGACCCATAATGGCGGGATCAAGGGCCGCCCATTCAATATCGAGGATGCGCCCGAGTGGCCGCAAGCCCCACCGGCGTACCGCCGCTTCACTGGCAAGCAGCAGCATGGCCGCGCCGTCGGTGACTTGGGAACTGTTGCCGGCCGTGATGTTGCCCCAGGGGCGATCAAACACCGGCTTTAAGGTGGCGAGCTTCTGAGGTGTGGAGTCGGCCCGCACGCCATCGTCTTCCGGGTAGAGGGTGCCGCGCGTGTCCACCAGCGGCACGATCTCTTTGAAGGCGTTGTCGGCTTGGGCGCGTGCGGTGCGCGCATGGCTGCGAGCGGCGTATTCATCCATCTGCGCACGCGTGATACCGAACTGGTGGGCAAGCTCCTCGGCCGTCTGCCCCATCGACAGCCCGGCCACCGGATCAGTGAGCCCGCGCAGCAGGCCCAATACCGGGGCCAGGTGGCGCGGCCGTAAACGCCCCAAGGAAGAAAGCCGTGCCCCGAGCCCTTTACTGGCATTCCAATTCGCTAGCCAGTGCACCATCTCGTCGCTCACCAGCACCGGCGCCCGCGATAGCGCGTCAACGCCCCCGGCCAACACCAGATCGGCCCGCCGCGTTTGCATGGTGAGCAGGGCCGAGTCGAGCGCCTGCATGCCTGAGGCGCAATTGCGCATGACGCTGAAGCCGGGCACCTTGTGGCCGCAGCCCAGCCGCAGAGCAACGATGCGCCCGATATTGGTTTCGTCAGGCGAGGGCGCGGCACATCCCACAATGACCTCGTCGAGGTCTTCGGGCGTAAACGGCTGTCGCAGCAACAGCTCGCGCCCCGCCTGGATGGCCAAATCGGAGGCCGAAAACGGCCCGGGCCGGTTGCGGGCCTTCAGAAAGGGCGTTCTGGAACCGTCGACGATGTAGATGGGCTGAAATGCCATGGCGTCTTACCTTATGCGGGGTGGCGCCGCGCATCGGCATGGGCGGCGCGCACCGACAGGTCGCGGGGAAAGTCGTCTACAGCGATCACGCGGTCGCGAAGTGCATTACGCCGCTGCAGCAGCTCGTATTCATCTTGGGTCAAGCCGCCGGCGGCATAGACGGCATCGGCCATATCGCGCACGTTGGCCATCGGGTTGCCGTCGAGCTTGCCCGAACGCTTGAAGCGCCGCATCTTTTTTTGCGCCGGTTCTGCCGCAAGCGTGGCTTGCAGTGCGGCCTCGATGGCGGTGATGGGGTTGTCGGGGTCTCGCGGGATATGGCAGTTGCGCGTGAGCCGGTCGCGGTCGTAACTGGGGCGCAACAACACCTTGGCCGCTTGCTGCCCCAGGGCATCGCTGGGTGGCGCGCTCCAGCGACCCAGCGGCAGGGTGACGAGGCGCAGCGCGATGGCCACGCCCCGATTCGGGAAGTTCTGCAGCACACCATCGAGCGCCTGCTCAGCTCTGTACAGTGCATCCTGCACGGCCCAATGCACCAGGGCGGCATCGTCGGGCTGACGCCCTTCGTCTTCATAGCGCTTGAGCGTGGCGGAAGCGATGTAAAGCTGGGAAAGCATGTCGCCCAGCCGGCCCGATAAGCTTTCCAGGAATTTTATTGAACCGCCCAGCATCAGCAAGGCGGCGTCGGCGGTTAGAGCAAAGGCAGCGCTATAACGAGTAAGGCGACGGTAGTAGGGGCGCATCGCAGGCGCGACGCCGGCATCGAGCCCCACCGTGATCGAGCCGGTGAGCCCATGCCAGAACGCCCGCAACCCGTTAAACGTGGTGTGGCGGGCATGGCTCCAGAAGGCCTTGTCGAACGCCTGCATGCCGCGCGCCTCGTCGGGATCTTGAACCGCCTGCATTTCGGCCATGAGGTAGGGGTGGCATCGAATTGCGCCCTGCCCAAAGATGATGAGGCTGCGCGTCAGGATATTCGCGCCTTCCACCGTAATGCCCACCGGAAGCTGCTGGTAGGCCCGGGCCAGAAAGTTTGACGGCCCCAGGCAGATGCCTTTGCCACCAATGATGTCCATGCCATCGTTCACCACGGCGCGGCCGCGTTCCGTGACATGGTATTTAACAATGGCCGATACGACCGACGGCTTTTCCCCCAGGTCGACGGCGTGCGCGGTGAGCGCCCGTGCGGCGTCCATGGCGTAAAGATTGCCGCCCATGCGGGCCAACACTTCCTGCACCCCTTCGAAACGTGCGATCGAAGTGTTGAACTGGCTGCGTACCACGCTATAGCCGCCCACCGATCTTACGGTGAGGGCCGCCATGCCGCAGAACGAGGCCGGCAGCGAGATCGAACGGCCTGCTGCCAGGCTCTCCATGAGCATGCGCCAGCCCTGGCCGGCCATTTCGACGCCGCCGATGATGAACTCCAGCGGCATGAATACGTCATTTCCGCGCGTGGGACCGTTCAGGAACATGGCATCTAGCGGCAAATGGCGGCGCCCGATTTCCACGCCCTCGTGATCGGCCGGCACGAGTGCGCAGGTAATGCCCAGATCGGCTTGCCCGCCCAGCAGGCCGTCGGGATCATAAAGGCGGAATGCCAGGCCCAACAGAGTGCAGACCGGCGCCAGCGTGATGTAGCGCTTGTCCCATGTGACCCGCATGCCCAGCACTTCCTCGCCTTGCCACAGCCCTTTGCATACCACCCCGTAGTCGGGAATGGAGTCGGCATCGGAACCCGCCCAGGGGCTGGTGAGCGCGAACGCGGGGATGTCGAGGCCCGAAGCCAGCCGAGGCAGATAATGTGCTTTTTGCTCGGGTGTACCGTAGTTCAGCAGCAGCTCGGCTGGGCCCAGCGAGTTGGGTACCATCACCGAAACGGCCAGCGCCGAGTTGTACGTGGAAAGCTTGCGTACGACTTCGGAGTGGGCGAGCGCCGAATATCCTTTGCCGCCGAATTCGACAGGAATGATGAGCCCGAAGAAGCCATTTTCCTTCAGGTACTGCCACACCGCCGGCGGCAGGTCGAAATCTTGCGTGGTGAGCTGCCAGTCGTCGACCATGTCGCACACGGTAGCCACTTCGTGATCAAGGAACGCCTGTTCCTCGGCGGTGAGGGCGGGGCGCCCGTACGCAAGCAGCTCGCCCCATTGCGGCTTGCCGCTGAACAGCTGGCCTTCCCACCACACTGTGCCCGCGTCGAGCGCTTCCTTCTCCGTGCTGGATAAGGGCGGCATGACGCGCCGATACGCCTTGAAGATCCGTTCGGTCAGATACTTCTGGCGCCAAGGCTCGTTCGCCAGCACCAGACCGGCGCCGACGATGACGATGAGCAACAGTGCGATGAGCAGGTACATAGTTTCACACCGAGGTGACGAACTTCGTGACTAGATAACCATCGAACGTTTCGGTTCCGCCTTCGCTGCCGATACCGCTGTCTTTCACGCCGCCGAATGGCGTTTCGGGCAGCGCGCTACCGAAGTGGTTGATGTTCACCATGCCCGCTTCGAGGGCGCGTGATACCCGATTCGCGGTCTGCAGTGACGTGGTGAACACATAGGAAGACAGGCCGAAGGGCAGCGAGTTCGCCTGGCGGATCACCTGTTCCGCATCGGTGAACGGCACCACCGGCGCCAGCGGGCCGAACGGCTCTTCTGTCATGACCATGGCGTCTTCCGGTATTTCAGTGATGACGGTTGGCGGGAAGAAGTTCCCCTTGCCGCCCACAGGCTCGCCACCCAGCAACACCTTGCCGCCTCGAGCCAGTGAGTCTTCCACAAACCGGCTCATGACGGGCACACGGCGATTGTGTGCGAGCGGACCCATCTCGGTGTCGCTTTCCAGGCCGTCGCCCATCTTGATGGCGCGCAGCGTTTCAACAAACGTTTCCAGGAAGGCGCCGTACACCTTGTCGTGCACATAGAACCGTGTGGGCGACACACATACCTGGCCGGCATTGCGGATCTTGAAGCGTGCCAGCTGCTTGGCCGCTTTCGCCACATCGGCATCTTCGAAGACGATGACCGGCGAATGCCCGCCCAGCTCCATGGTGATGCGCTTCATGTGAGCGCCGGCCAATGCCGCCAGCTGCTTGCCCACAGGCACCGAGCCGGTAAACGACACTTTGCGCACAATGGGCGAGCGAATCAGATAATCAGACACTTCGGCCGGCACGCCCCACACAATATTCAGTACGCCTGGCGGCAGCCCGGCATCGTGGAACATGCGGGCAATGGCGATGACCGCGCTGGGCGCGTCTTCCGGCCCCTTCAGAATGATGGTGCAGCCTGCGCCGATGGCCGCGCAGATCTTGCGAATAGCCTGGTTGAACGGGAAGTTCCAGGGCGTGAAGGCGGCACACACCCCCACCGGCTCGCGCACCACATACTGGTGTACTTCGGGCCGGCGCGAAGGCACCACGCGCCCGTAGATACGCCGGCACTCTTCGGCATGCCAGTCGGCGTGGTCGGCGCAGGTCATCACTTCACCCACGGCCTCAGCCAGCGGCTTGCCCTGGTCGAGTGTCATGTGGCGGCCGATGTCTTGCGCGCGCTCGCGGCTGAGCTGCGCCACTTTGCGCAGGATCTCGGAACGCTGCATGGGCGAGCTGTCGCGCCAGGTTTCGAAGGCGCGGGCGGCCGCCGCCAGCGCGCGATCGAGATCGGCTTGCGTGGCGTGGGGCAAATGGCCCAACACTTCGTGGTTTGCAGGGTTGGTGATTTCTTCCGTACGGCGGCCTTCGCCGCTGAGAAATTCACCGTCTATATAAAGAGTGGGTGTCTCGTACATGGTGGGTGGGCAGTGTGTAATGGATGAGAGGCAGTAAGCAAGCCGTTTCTTAAGAATAGGCCCTTTCGTTGCTTATAGCATGCGAGTGCCGGTTCGTAGCGGTGTTGGAAACCGTCGTCAGTTACAATGCGAAGCAGTGTTAAACGTTGATACTTCAGACCAATATTGCTAAATTTGGTGTCGAAAGTATTACGATATGGAATGCTTTCCGATGCAAGGTTATGCTTCAAGAATATGGGCCAGAAACCCGTAGCTCCGCCTTGCCGATATGCTCAGTATTTTCTTATGGCCGAATTGCCTCTTTCGGTATGCCGTTACTCCGGCAAAGAGCACGTATTCATTCGTTTCCACCCCCAATCGCAACGGCGACTGACAATAAAAAAGTCTGTCACGGCGCTCTTCATTGGCTGGCTGGCAGTGATCGGTGTCGTTCAAGCGGAGCCGGCGCGAGGTTTATCTGAAACGATCGAAATATCCGTGCTTTCGCATCCGGAGATTCAAGCGCGCTACCATGACCTCATTTCCACACTTGAAGGCCAGAACATACAGCGCGGCGGATTGCGGCCGCAGGCGCATGTCGAAGGCTGGACGGGGAAGGAGTGGCGCACGGGCGGTACTGATCCGTCGACGAACTGGTCGCGCAACGGGTACTCCTTACAGTTGCGCCAGTTGTTGTTCGACGGCTTCCAGACGATCAATACCGTGCGCCAGCACGGTTTCGAGAAGCTGGCGGCCTATTTCACGCTGATTCACACGGTCGATACGGTCGCATTGCAGGCCGCCCATGCGCATCTCGACGTAACGCTGTATCGCGAGCTCGAGCGCCTGGCTCAAGAAAATTATGAAGCGCACTTAGATACCCATGCCCAGATCCGGGAGCGCCAGGAGTCGGGCGTTGGCCGGGGCGTGGACTTTGAACAATCCACAGGCCGCCTGGCGTTGGCGCAATCCAATCTGATGACGGAGTCCGCCAATCTCAACGACGTCAGCCAGCGATATCAGCGGCTCGTCGGAGAATTGCCGCCTTCGGAGCTTCTAGATGCGCCTGATGTCGGGCGCTGGCTGCCCACGCAGCCAGAAAGCTTCGTCACCGAACTCCGCAGCAACCCCGAATTATTGGCCAAGCAGGCGCTGGTTCAGGCCGGAGCAGCAGGTGTGGAAGCCGCTAAAGGATTGAATCGCCCCACCGTGGAGCTGAAGGCTTCGACGGGTAAGGATCACTCTCAACCGGGGCTGCCTTACCGTGATGCGCACAGCACCAATGTGCAACTGGTGCTTTCCTACAACCTGTATCGCGGCGGAGCCGACCAGGCGCGCGTGCGCCAGACCATCGCGCAGCAGTATGCCGCGCGCGACGTGCGCGACTATACGTGCCGCAATATCCAGCAGGAGCTGGCCATTGCTTGGAACAACATCGTCAAGATGCGCGAGCAGATGCCCTATCTGTCCCAGCACGTTGAGGCCACTACGCGAGTCCGTACCGCCTACCGGCAACAGTTTCAGATTGGCGAGCGCTCTCTGCTTGACGTGCTTGACACCGAGAACGAACTCTTCGACGCGCGCCGCGCCCTGGCCCACGCGGCGATCAACCTCCAACGGGAAGAGATGCGTTGGCTGATGCGCTCGCACCGGCTGCTGGAAGCCATGTCTCTTGCGGCGCCGTACAGTTCGCCCCCCGAGGAAGTGGCTAAGCTGAGCTTCCCTCAGGAGTCGGCGCTCGCCTGCGCCACAGCGATGCCCGACACGTCGCGCCTGCGGCCGGTCGATGTGAAATACAGCGACGGCATGAAGCCGCCGGTCATTGTGCCGACCAGTATTCCCGACGAGCATTCCCAATGAGTGAAGAACGTGACCCCCTTGGTGTCGAGCCCGACACCAAGGCCTACCTTGCGCGAATGGACGTGGACTTCATTCGCGTACTCGAAGACCTGATCGACATCCTCGTGGC
>CAZPYF010000053.1:0-12089 GCA_964590015.1 uncultured Burkholderiaceae bacterium | reverse complement strand
AGCTCTTCGAGTACCTGGTGAGCGGTGTGCCGATCATGGCTGTTGGCATCGACCAGAGCACGGCCGCGGGCGCAGTAATTCAACGCACGGGCAGCGGCTTCTGCAGCAGCTCGGCCGACGAAATCGCGCAAAAGCTTGCCGATGCATTGCGTCATGGCCGGTTCGATTTCTACACCCCCGACGCCGAGCAGATCGCCACCTATGCGCGTGACCGTCAGGCGCTTGACATCATTCAACAGCTGGAAAAGCTCAAAGAGGCACAACCATGCTGATCGGCCTTCAGATCTATTACCTCAGCGTGGTAGGCGCTCTATTCCTCTATGCCGTCTGGACACCGCGGAACGCTTTGAGGGCCTTCCCCATAGGCATGGCGCTGAACGTGTTTCCTCTGGCACTGCTTCCTTACTTCAGCATGGATACGGCACGCCTGGGTGGCCTGCCGCTGGTCTACCTGCCCATCACGGCGGTGGGCCTGGCCCTGATCGCGCAAAACGGTACACGCGTACCGCGTCGCCACGCTGTCATGTATGTGCTGGCGTATATCTATCTAATATATACATTCTGCAATACTGTGCTGGCTCATGGCGCATCGTCCAGCAACCTGATCTACTGGCTGGCATGGCCTCTAAATCTGGCGATGTTCATTGCAACGGCGTCGCTGGTCGGCCGTATGGAGCCCGAGTTTCTCGACCGCGTGCTGAACCGCTGCGTCATGCTCATGGTCGCCGCAGCCCTGGTGGGCCTCGCGAGGTTCGCGTTCGGAATCAGTACTGACGCGAACTTCATGCCGGTGATGAACCGTAACGGCACGGTGGTGTTGATCACCCTGTTGTTCCCGCTGGTGTTCCATGTTCATCACGTACAGCGCAAGTCCACAGCATGGCTGTTGTTCTGCGCCGGAACCATTGCATTGTGTGTGACGCTCACCTATTCCCGTTCCGGCCTGATCGGCTTGGCGGCAGGGGCGTTGTTGTACTACGGGCGACTGTCACTCATGGGTCTGCTCAAGACCGGTGCATGCGTGCTGGTGTTGGCGCTCTTCTTGAGCTCCGGGGTAGCGGAGCGCACCACCGAGCGCCTCGCCACGACCGACACGGTGGTCAGCGCGCTGATTGAAGGTCGCGAACTCGACCCCAGTATGAGTGATCGCAACCGCCTCCATCTGGTGAACGCGGCACTGGCCACGGCAGACGAACACTTCTGGTTCGGCACCGGCCTGGGCATGGAGAACTACCGCGAAGGCCTGCGCGAGGTTGGGCACGGGCAACTCCGTTCCAAGGCGCACAACTTCTACATCTCCTATTTCGCGGAACTGGGCCTGGTGGGTTTTGTTCTGCTGCTGGCCACACTGCAACGCATCTATGCCGGGCTGCCGCCGTTGAATTCCCCCTACCGCGCGTTCCGAGTGTCGTTTCTCGTGATGGCGCTGATGATGACCATGAATGAATACATTCTGCTGCCCGAACTGTGGCTGCTCTTCGGCATGCTGGCCGGCATGTCGCATAGCGTGCAGAGCCTGCGGCACGGAATCTTGAGGAGCTCCCATGATTGACTCGAAGCCCTGCTCACTCGATGTTGAATGTGATGCCGGGGTGCCGCCCTTCTCGGTGCTGATGTCGGTATATGAGGCCGAACGCCCCGAGTATCTGCGCATCGCTTTGGAAAGCCTTGCGGCGCAAACACTGCGGGCCGACGAAATCATCCTCGTCGAAGACGGGCCATTGCCCTCTTCCTTGCATGACGTCATCGACGCATTCCGCCACGAGCTGCCCATACGCTCAGTGGCTCTGGCCCATAACGTCGGGCTCGCCGCAGCACTTAATGCTGGGCTCGCACACTGCAGTCACGAGCTGGTGGCTCGCATGGACAGCGACGACGTCTCCCTTCCCATGCGATTCGAGAAACAGATCGCCTTTATGGCCCAGCATCGCAACATCGCAGCCAGCAGTGCCGCACTGGAAGAATTCGACGAAACCGGTGAAACGTTCGCAAGGCGCGCCCTTCCCCTGACCCATGAAGAGCTGGTCAGCTTTGCCCGGCGCCGTAGCCCTTTGAGCCATGCCGTGGCTGTCTTCCGAAAGTCGATCATTCTGGCTGAAGGCGGATACCCAGCGTTCAAGCGCTCTCAGGATGTGGCGCTGTGGTCGCTGCTGATCGTGCGGGGGTATAGGCTGGGCAATCTGCCCGACACCGTGTTCAAGGTGCGCGCCGGGCGCAACTTCATGCAGCGCAATGGCTTGCGAAGCCTGCGGCTGGAACTTGCCGTTATCCGCTACCAGTACCGCATCGGCTTTCTCTCGCTCGGCGACGCCTTGCGCAACAGCGGTGTGAGATTGGTGCTGGCAACCGTGCCGCCCGCGCTTAAAAAGCAGCTTTACGCACACAAGAGCGCCCCCGGGGCGCTGGTGCAGGCCGCCATGAAACGGGCCTTCGACATTCTCTTCGCAGCCAGCGGCTTATTGATTACCGCCCCGCTCATCGCATTGGGATGGCTGGCGGCCACCATAGAAACCGGGCGCAGCGGCTTCTTCCGACAGGAACGCGTGGGCCGGCATGGCGAGCGCTTCCACATCCTGAAGCTGCGCACCATGCGCGACGAGCTGCCCGGCTTAGGTACTGTCACCACCGCCGACGACCCGCGCATCACGCGCAGCGGCGCGTTCCTGCGACGTACCAAACTCGATGAGCTGCCTCAACTGTGGAACGTATTGATCGGCGACATGAGTGTCGTTGGCCCCCGGCCGGACGTGCCGGGCTATGCCGACCAGCTCGAAGGCGATGACCGGATCATTCTCAGTGTGCGCCCCGGCCTTACCGGGCCCGCGACAGTGAAGTACCGCAACGAAGAGGTCTTGCTCAGCCGCCAGGCCAATCCGCAGCAATACAACCGCGATGTCATCTGGCCCGACAAAGTCCGGATCAATCGCGAATACGTCGCGGGGCGCAGCTTCGCCGGCGACCTCAAGTATTTATTTAAAACCGTGATCCGCTGATCGTGCCCACGGAAACTGGAGCCTCACATGCTGGACACCCCTTTCTCTCCCTGGCCTTCTTATACCGACGAAGAAGCGGACGCGGTACGCCGCATCATCGCCTCCGGCCGCGTCAACTACTGGACCGGGAATGAGTGCCGGCAATTCGAAGCGGAGTTTGCCGATGCGGTGGATTGTCGTCATGCGGTGTCGGTGGCGAACGGTACGCTGGCCCTCGAGATTGCCTTACGGGCTCTTGAGATCGGGCCCGGCGACGAAGTGATCGTGACACCGCGCAGCTTCATTGCGTCGGCGTCGTGCGTGGTCAATGTGGGCGCCACCCCCGTCTTCGCTGACGTGGATCTCGACAGCCAGAACATCACCGCCGAAACCATGGCGGCGGTGCTAGGGCCGCGCACCTGCGCTGTATTGTGTGTGCACCTGGCCGGCTGGCCCTGCGACATGGACGCCATCAACAGCCTCGCTCGCGAACGCGGCTTACGCGTGGTAGAAGACTGCGCGCAGGCCCACGGTGCATTCTACAAAGGCCGACCCGTTGGAAGCCTGGGGCACATAGCGGCATGGTCGTTCTGCCAGGACAAGATCATCACCACCGGTGGGGAAGGCGGCATGATCACCACTAACGACCCCGTTCTGGCGGCCCGGGCCTGGTCGTACAAAGATCACGGCAAACGCCCCGAGGCACTGGTTCGCCCCGCCCATACCGGGCAGTTCCGATGGCTGCACGACAGTATCGGTACCAACGCCCGCATGCTCGAGGTTCAGGGAGCCATCGGGCGCATCCAGCTGAAGCGTTTATCCGAATGGAGCGCACGGCGCCGCCGGCATGCCATGCGGCTGTGGACCATCGCCGCAATGCTTCCGGGATTGCGCGTGCCTCTGCCACCGGAAGATGTCGTCCATGCGGCATACAAGTGCTATGTGTTCGTTGACCCCGACCGCTTGCGTGCCGGGTGGAGCCGCGATCGCATCCTCGCCGCCATTCAAGACCGGGGGGTGCCGTGCTACACCGGCTCGTGCTCCGAGATCTACCGCGAGCGTGCTTTTGACGGCATCGCGCGCGTCTCCCCCTCCGATCTTCCGAATTCGCAGGCGCTGGGGCGCGACGCCCTCATGTTTCTCGTGCATCCGACTCTTCGGGATGAAGAAATTGAGCGCTGCTGCGATGCGTTGACAGACGTGATGCTGCAAGCTGCGGTGACCACTCATGATGCTCACACTCGTGCGTAGCCGGCTGGGCCGGCTCAAGGAACAGCCGTTCCTTGGGCAGGTCGCAGCGCTCATGACCGGGGCCGTGGTGGCCCAGGCGGTGCCGGTGTTGCTGAGCCCTGTTCTCACGCGCCTTTACACGCCGGAAGACTTCGCCGTATTCGCGGTATTCATGTCGATAAACGGTGTGCTGGCCACCGTGGCGGCCGGCCGTTACGACGAGGCGATTCTTCTACCCGCCGATGAAGACGACGCCCTGAATGTGGTGGCCTTGTCGTGGCTCGTACTCACCGCGTTATGCGTGATGCTCGCTGTAGTGCTGTTCGTTGCGGATGGCCGGATACCCGCACGGTGGATTCAGACACTGCAAGGCGACTGGCTTTATGTACTGCCCCTCACGCTGTTCCTGAGCGCGTCATTCCAGATCCTGACGGGATGGAACAATCGGGGTGGCCGATTCAATCAACTCGCGGCCAGCCGGGCGACGCAGGGCATATTGGGCGGCGCCGGGCAATGCGGGTTAGGGGTCGCAAGCCCGCTCGGCCTCGGCCTAGTTTGGGGCTGGGTGTTTGGATATTTCGCCGGCGCCGCCATGCTGCTGCGCGCCAATCTGCCTACTCTGTGGCGCGGGCGACACGCCGTGAACACTCAGCGTCTGATTACGAATGCCGGCACGTATCGTCGCTTCCCGTTGCTTTCAACGTGGGGCTGCCTGCTGGGCAACGGCGGCTCGATGATGGCCTTGCTGATCATCAGCCATAGCTTCTCGGCCACCATCACGGGGCTCTTCAGCTTCACGCTACGGGTATTGGCGCTGCCGCTGTTCCTGATATCGAACGCCATCGCGCAAGTGCTGCACCAGCGCATTGCCCGTATGAACAACGAAGACCCGGCCATGATACTGCCGTATGTCTTGCGTTCGGCCATGGTTCTGGGCCTCATTGCCATACCGTTCGTGATCGGGCTCGCGCTGGTCGGCACCGAACTGTTCGCGTTTCTATTCGGCGCGGCATGGGCACCGGCGGGCGAGTATGCAGGCGTGCTTTCTCTGGCGGTTGGTATCCGCTTTGTCGTCAGCCCGCTCACTGCGGTTCTTTCACTCGACCATAACGTGAAAAGCTGTGTTCAGTGGCAGGTGCTCTACTTCGTGAGCGTCGTTGTCACGCTCGGTTTAGGAAGCGGGCTTCCCTTCGAAGCCTTCCTCAAGCTGTATGTAGCGCATGAACTCGTTTTGTACAGCCTGTACTTCATCGTGGTCATTCGAGGCGCTCGTCGGCGCCCCGCAGTATGACAACGGTGGGTATAGGGTGAATTTGCACGCAAGGAGGCCGCTGATGTATCACATCGCCCAAAAGCCCAGGCCGAGCCTGGCACCCGGTACATCCGACTCATCGGCCGGTTTACGTACGCGCCTGCTCGCCTTGCCCCGCATCTATAAGCGTATGTTGCAGGTGGTGGTCGACACCTTTCTCATCTGGTGCTCGCTCTGGCTGGCGCTGGGCCTGCGCCTCGACAACATGGCCGCCGCTGATCCGCTGGGCGGTCACGCCTGGCTGTTCGCGCTTGCACCCGTACTGACCGTGCCCGTACTGATCAGGATGGGGCTGTACCGTGCGGTGCTGCGCTACCTGGGCATGCAAGCCCTCTGCACCGTGACCAAGGCAATTGGAATCGCCACGGTGTTACTGGCATTGGCGGTCTGGTTACATGGCCCGTCGACGCCCATCGTGCCGCGTTCCGTCGTCGTCATTCACGGTGTGTTGAGTCTGATCTTCATTGGTGGCCTGCGGGTGTTGCTGCGCCAGTACTTTCAGCCCAATGCAGCACGGGTGCGCGGCCAGCATCCGGGGTCGCTTACGCCCGGCGGCGGCACGCCCGTCGCCATCTATGGCGCCGGTTCGGCGGGAAACCAGTTGTTGGCGACCTTGCAAGGCGATTCGGGCCGGCGAGTCGTGGCCTTTCTTGATGATAATGTCGAGCTTCACGGGCGCACGCTGGGCGGCGTGCCGGTTCATGACCCCGCTCCTATGGGTGAACTGATCAAACGCTTGGGGGTCGCCGAGGTTTTGCTGGCCATGCCCGCAGCTGCCCGCAGCCGGCGACGCGCGATCATTGATCACCTGGCTGAACATTCTGTTGCGGTACGCACCGTTCCAGGCTTCCGCGATCTGGCTAGCGGCAAATTGAAAGTGCGGGAACTTCGGGAAGTCGACATCGCGGACCTGCTGGGTCGCGATCCTGTGAAGCCTGATTGCGAGCTGCTAGAGCGCTGTATCCGCGACCAAGTGGTGATGGTGACCGGCGCCGGTGGTTCGATCGGCTCGGAGCTGTGCCGGCAGATCATGCGCTGCGCGCCGCGTACGCTGATTCTGTTCGAGCAGTGCGAGTACAACCTGTACAACATTCAGTCTGACCTAGAGCAGCGTGCACGGGCGAGCCGGCTTCCGTTGCAGATCGTGCCGATTCTGAATTCTGTTCGCGATGAACACCGCCTGTTCGATGTCATGTCGGTGTGGAATGTCGACACGGTTTATCACGCGGCGGCGTACAAGCACGTGCCCATGGTGGAATGCAATATGGCTGAAGGCATCCTTAACAATGTCTTCGGCACGCTTTATTCGGCCCAGGCGGCTTTGCGGGCCGGCGTTAAAAACTTTGTTCTGATTTCCACCGACAAGGCGGTGCGCCCCACGAACACCATGGGCTGCACCAAGCGCTTGGCCGAACTGGTGTTGCAAGCGCTCGCGTTTGAGACGCGGCCGGTGCCCTATGGCGACGACGGCAAGCTCGATCTGCCCAATCGCACCCGTTTCACCATGGTGCGCTTCGGCAATGTGCTCGACTCATCGGGTTCGGTTGTGCCGCGCTTTCGCAAGCAGATCCAAGAAGGCGGGCCGGTTACCGTCACGCACCCCGAAATCACGCGCTTCTTTATGACGATTCCTGAAGCCGCGCTGCTGGTGATTCAGGCCGGTTCCATGGGTCTGGGCGGCGATGTCTTCGTGCTCGATATGGGCGAACCTGTTCGCATCCGCGATCTGGCCGAGAAAATGATCATGCTATCGGGCCTGGCCGTGCGTGGCCCCGAGAATCCGGATGGCGACATCGCGATCGAGTATGTCGGCCTGCGGCCCGGCGAAAAGCTGTACGAGGAATTGCTGATTGGAGGCGATGTGTCGACCACGGCTCACCCCCGCATCTTGCGCGCAAGCGAGAAGCGAGTCGACTGGCCGTTCTTGAAAGAAGTGCTTGCCGATCTGGCACGCGCGATCGAAGACGACAACTATCCCCGCATTCGCTCAATCTTTGTCGAAATCGTGGAAGGCTACTGCCCAGATAGCGACATGGTCGACTGGATCCACCTCCATCACACCGACGGAATGGCGGGGCTACCCCACTGAAGCAGCATGAAACCGTAGCGTTTTGAAGCTTTTGAGGCAACGAACCCAACACTTGTGAAACCGGTTCCGGTACACAATAGGTCAAATGACCTAGAAAAAGGGGTTCGTCATGAAGCGATTATTGATGCTCAGCCTGGCAGTGGCTGCCGGCCTGTTCACCGGAGCGGCGAAGGCGGATGTGGACATTCGAATTGGTATCGGCGTGCCTGGCGTTGTGATCGGCACGCACAAGCGCCCGCACGTGCACCACCATCACCGTCATGCGCACACCAAGCGCTATTACGGGCCGCCGGTGGTGTACTACCCGGAAAAAGTCTATAAGCGCGGGCACAAGGATTACCGCCACCTTCACCACCACCGTAACCACAAAAATGTGAGGCCGCCCGCCCATGACCGCCATCTGCGGCACGGGCACCGTGGGCCACCCCCGCATGCCCGCGCGCACGGCCACTGGAGCCGTTAATTCGCCGACGGCTTGAGCACTTCCTGCCCCCCCATATAGGGGCGGAGTGCCTCGGGAATCACGACACTGCCGTCGGCCTGCTGGCCGTTCTCGAGCACCGCCACAAGGCAACGCCCCACCGCCAGCCCTGACCCGTTCAGGGTGTGCACATATTCGGGCTTGCCTTTATCGGCACGGAAGCGCGCCTGCATGCGGCGCGCCTGGAACGCTTCGCAATTCGACACGGAAGAAATCTCGCGCCAGGTATCTTGCGCCGGTAGCCAGACCTCGAGATCGTAGGTTTTCGCCGCACCAAAGCCCATATCGCCCGCGCACAATGCCACGACCCGGTAAGGCAGCTCGAGCGCCTGGAGTACCGCTTCGGCATGCCCAACCATCTCTTCCAAAGCCTCGTAAGACTTCTCGGGGTGCACGATCTGCACCATTTCAACCTTGTCGAACTGGTGTTGGCGGATCATGCCGCGCACGTCACGCCCGCCGCTACCTGCTTCCGAACGGAAGCAGGGCGTGTGCGCCGTGAGCCGCAGGGGCAAATCGCCGACCGGAAGGATGGAATCGCGCACCGATGCCGTGAGCGTGATCTCTGAGGTAGAGATGAGGTAAAGGTCTTCGCGCTCTTCGTCGCCCTCTTCACTCGCCCCGCCTTTGGTCACCCAGAACATGTCGTCTTTGAACTTCGGCAATTGCCCCGTGCCCATCAAAGTGGAAGCGTTGACGATGTACGGCGTATAGCATTCCTGGTAGCCATGGCGGGTGGTGTGCAGATCGAGCATGAGCTGCGCCAGCGCCCGGTGCAGCCGAGCCATTTGAGCGCGCAGCATCATGAAGCGCGAACCCGACAGCTTGCGCGCCGTCTCAAAGTCGAGCCCCAGCGGCTCACCGATCTCGACGTGATCACGCGCGCTAAAGCCCAACGCCGGCGGGTCGCCCGCTTCGTTCGGTTGCATGCCCTGCGGCAGCCACCGGCGCACTTCCACGTTGTCGTCGCTTGATGCACCCTCGGGCACGCTTTCGTGCGGCAGGTTAGGAACTGTTAGCAACCAATCGGAAAGCTCGCGCTGAATGCCGCCGAGCCGTGCTTCCAGCTGCTTGAGCTGCTCGGGAATGGCCTGTGATTCGGCCATGACTGCCGAGGCGTCTTCCCCCCGCGATTTCAGCTGACCGATCTGCTTGGCCAAGGCATTGCGGCGCGCCTGCAGCGACTCCGTCTCCATCTGCGCGGCCTTGCGCTCGGCCTCAAGCCGGTTGAAGCGTTCGGTATCGAACGACAGGCCGCGCAAAGCGAGGGCCTTGACGACGGTAGGAAGGTCTTTACGCAGCAAATTCTGGTCTAGCATGGATCAGCCAATATCGGTAAACCGAGGTTGAAGAGAAATACAAAAGCCCCGCTAACGGGGCGCCTGTTTGTCGAGTTCGCGCAAGAAAGCGAGCTTTTGCTGGATTTTACCTTCCAGGCCACGATCTGTCGGCGCGTAGAAAACGGCATTAAGGCCGTCAGGGAAATACCGTTCACCCGCCGCGTATCCGTGCGGTTCGTCGTGCGCGTAACGATACTGGTTCCCGTAACCCAGATCTTTCATGAGGCGAGTGGGCGCATTGCGCAGATGCAAAGGCACCGGCGCGCTGCCATGTTGCTCGGCGAACTTGCGCGCGGCCTTGTATGCCGAGTACACGGCGTTCGATTTAGGCGCGCAGGCCAAGTAGACCACGGCCTGCGCCAGAGCCAGCTCGCCTTCCGGGGAACCCAGCCGCTCAAAGATGTCTGCCGCACTGAGCGAAAGCTGTGTGGCGCGCGGGTCGGCCAAACCGATATCTTCCACCGCCATGCGCACCAGGCGGCGCGACAGGTAACGCGGGTCGGCGCCGCCATCAAGCATGCGCGCAAACCAATACAGCGAGGCGTCGGGGTCGGAACCTCGAATCGCTTTGTGCAATGCACTGATCTGGTCGTAGAAGGCTTCGCCGCCCTTATCGAAGCGGCGCAGACTCTGCGACAGCGCGGTTTCCAGCCAAGCGGGGTCCACTTGCAGGCGGTTGGCATTCCGGGCGGATTCGGCCACTATTTCCATGGCATTGATCAGGCGTCGTGCGTCGCCATCGGCCCATCGTGCCAGTTGTTCGCGCGCCGCCGCGTCGAAACTGAGCGGCTCAAGATCGGGGTCGGCATTCAGAATCTCAAGCGCCCGGTCGACCAGTTCTGCAAGCTCTTCAAAGCTGAGCGCCTGCAGCACGTATACCCGTGCGCGCGACAGCAAGGCGGAATTCACTTCAAACGAGGGATTCTCGGTGGTGGCCCCAATGAAGGTGAACAGCCCGCTTTCCACATAGGGCAGAAACGCGTCTTGCTGCGCCTTGTTGAAACGGTGAATCTCGTCGACAAACAAGATGGTGCGACGCCCCCGCGTCTGCGCCGTTTGCGCGGCGACCACCGCCTCGCGAATGTCTTTCACGCCCCCCAGCACTGCGGAAATGGCGATGAACTGCGCATCAAACCCTTCCACCATGAGCCGAGCCAACGTGGTTTTGCCAACGCCGGGTGGCCCCCAGAAAATCATGGAATGCGGCCGCCCCGACTCGAACGCCACACGTAGCGGCTTGCCTGGGCCCAGCAAATGAGCTTGCCCCACCACCTGATCGAGTGTGGCCGGGCGCATGCGTTCCGCCAAGGGCACGTGGGCCGACTCGACGCCGGCGCTACGAAACAGGTCGTTGCTCATGACGGGCCTACTGCATCTTCACGACATCAACGTCGGGCGGCGCCACGAAATCAAAGGCATCAGCGGCCAACTGGGCGTTCGGCACGATGTCGTTCAAATGGATACGGGTGGTTTGGCCGAAAGCGTCGAGCAGTTCGAGCCGCCGCGGCATGCCGTCGGCAAAACCGATATCCACATGCGCGAAACCGGCGTCGCCGCTAATGGGGCGGGCACGCAGCCACGCGAGGCCATCGCGATCATCAAGCGGGCTGAGGTCGAATGCCTCTTCAAGCCGGCCTGACCCGAACAAAATTGCGGCGGGCGAGGCGCCGATCGATTGACCCACCGGCCGTTCGGTGACTTGGGCCAGGTCGGGGTCGTACTGCCGCATGACCGTGCCATCAGACACCACGAGCTGCTCATAGGGCTTCAACACATGCCAGCGGAACTTGCCGGGGCGCTGAAACGAGAACTCGCCCGACTGCTGCGGCCGCGACTGGCCCTGCGTGTCGGCCACCTGCTGGGTAAAACGCCCCGTCGCTGAAGAAACCTCTTCAACGAACCGCTGAAGCTGCGTACGGGCGTCGGCGGCGCACGCGGGCACGCATGCCACCGCGAGCGCTATCGACGCAAACCACTTTGCCGCCCTTCGCCCTGCTTTATTCGTCATCGTCGACCCTTCCCGCCTTAACCAGAATTTCACGATTGCCGTTCGATTGCATCGGCGACACCAAGCCTGCGTGCTCCATTTGCTCGAGTAGCCGCGCAGCGCGGTTGTAGCCGATTCGAAGATAGCGCTGAACCGAAGAGATGGAAGCCCGGCGATTCTTCAGCACCAGCTCGACCGCCTGATCGTACAGCGGGTCGGATTCGACGTCTGTAAACCCTGTAACCGAACCCACGCCGTCGCCCGTTTCGCCCTCGCCCGCGCCTTCGAGCAACCCGTCGACATAATTCGGCTCGCCCTGCAGCTTGAGCGCATCAACCACCCGATGCACTTCATCGTCGTGCACAAACGCGCCGTGCACCCGTACCGGCAGACCGCTGCCAGGCGGCATATAGAGCATGTCGCCCAGACCAAGCAGAGTTTCGGCGCCCATCTGGTCGAGAATGGTGCGCGAATCAATACGCGAGGACACCTGGAACGCGATACGCGTGGGGATGTTGGCCTTGATAAGGCCGGTAATGACGTCGACGCTGGGCCGTTGTGTGGCCAGAATTAAATGAATACCCGCTGCCCGCGCCTTCTGTGCCAGCCGCGCAATGAGCTCTTCGATCTTCTTGCCCACCACCATCATGAGATCGGCCAGCTCATCGATGACCACAA
>CAZPYF010000052.1:0-12177 GCA_964590015.1 uncultured Burkholderiaceae bacterium | reverse complement strand
CCGGTTCGCTGGTGGGTTCGTCGGGCGCGATTCTGAGCTACATCATGTGCAAGGCCATGAACCGCTCGTTCTTCAACGTGATCTTGGGTGGTTTCGGCGGCGAAGATACCGTTGCGGCCACAGGCGACGGGCAGCAGCGCCCGGTAAAAAGCGGCAGCGCCGACGATGCGGCCTTCATTCTGGGTAATGCCGAAACGGTGGTTATTGTGCCGGGCTACGGCCTCGCCGTGGCGCGCGCCCAGCACGCCGTCAAGGAGCTGGCCGAGAAGCTTACCGAACTGGGAATCACGGTGCGTTACGCGATTCACCCTGTGGCGGGGCGTATGCCGGGCCATATGAACGTGCTGCTCGCGGAAGCCGAAGTGCCGTACGACCAAGTCTTTGAGATGGAAGACATCAACGGCGAGTTCGGCCAGGTCGATGTGGCCATTGTTCTGGGCGCGAACGACGTGGTGAACCCGGCGGCGCTGCAGAAGGGCTCGCCTATCTATGGCATGCCGATTCTCGAGGCGTACAAGGCTAAAACGGTCATTGTGAACAAACGCTCCATGGCTGCGGGCTATGCAGGCCTCGACAACGAGCTGTTCTATATGGAAAAGACCATGATGGTGTTCGGCGATGCCAAGAAGGTCGTTGAGGAAATGACCAAGGCCATCGAATAGTCGTTGCGGGCATCGGCGTCGGCGCTCGAATCAGCGTCGACATCGACATCGACATCGACATCGACGCACACATCGCCACACGCATCGCGACACGCATCGGCGCGGGCGCAGCGTCGAATACTTCAGCCCTGAACTTGTGCTGGCACAAAGACGGGGCGGCTTCCTTATCGTTCAATGGGGCTGTAGCGGGCGCGCCGGCAGCCCGCGTGTCGATAAGGATGCCTCATGCAACTGCGTACCACCATTCTCGCCCTCGCCGTTCTGGCCGTCGCCGGTGGCGTTGCGACATTCATGGCCGGCACCCAAGCAGATGCCCATGCCGAAGCGGCCGGCGCAACCGACAGCCTGATCGCCGTCATTCCGCCGGGCCAGGTTGACTACTATGCCACGGCTGAAAGCCTAGTTGACGGCAAACCGGTTTCTCCCGCACGGCTCACCGCTGTGTTTGCTAAGCCCCTGCATATCATGAAGCGCCAGGTCAGCCAGGCGGAATACGCCCAGTGTGTTGAAGCGGGCGCCTGCAAGGCGCTCGACAAGGCGCAGCGCGGTAATGTTTC
Source organism: uncultured Burkholderiaceae bacterium (assembly GCA_964590015.1). Classification (GTDB taxonomy): domain Bacteria; phylum Pseudomonadota; class Gammaproteobacteria; order Burkholderiales; family Burkholderiaceae_B; genus Yanghanlia. Next base: position 10,958 of record CAZPYF010000052.1, on the reverse strand, counting down.
GGAAGACCTTCCCGTTGTGGGCGTGAGCTGGGTTGACGCCACGCGTTACGCAAGCTGGTATAGCCAGCACACTGGGCGTTCCTACCGCTTGCCCACCTATGCGGAATGGGCGCATGCCGCGGGCGAAGGCTTCAAGGAAGACTTGCTCATCGATGTCGAAGACTCTAACAATCCGGCACGGCGCTGGTTGGCGGAATACGCGCTAGAGGCGGAGCGTAAAGCCACTGCCGATCCGCAACCCAAGCCCTTTGGCACGTTCGGCGCAAACGCCGCAGGGCTACAAGACCTGGCCGGTAATGTGTGGGAATGGACAGACACCTGCCATGTGCGTCAGTATCTCGACGCTCAGGGCCAGCCGGTATTGCCTCCGAACGAGAACTGTGGCGTGCGTGTGGTGGCGGGCTCGCACTACAGCCTGATCACCGATTTCATTCGCGACCCGAAAAGTGGCGCGTGCTCCGTGGGCATTCCGCCGTCGAATCTGGGTATCAGACTGGTGCTCGATGCGTCTTAGCGGGTTTGCCGCCTGGCGATGCACCTTCCGCAAGGCGAATCAGGTCGTCGATGCGGCGAACCGTGACGCGTTTGCGGCCGGTGTCGACCAAGCCGCGTTCCTTCCAGGCGCTTAGCAGGCGGCTGACGGTGTGCAGCGTGGTGCCGGTCATCTCTGCGATCTCTTGACGCGTGATCGGAAAGTTGATCGAGACACCCTTATCGGTTTCTTCACCCGACGCATCGACCAATCGAAGAATGCACCGCGCGACACGCTGCTCGACTTCCTCGGTAGAAAGTTCCTGAATTCGGGTGTGGGCGTCTTGCAGGCGTTGGCCGACGGTCTGCAGTGCGTTGAACGCAAACTGCGGATTGCTGGCAATGACGTGGTCCCACTCGCTTGACGGCCAGCTCAAGACAATGCTCTCTTCCACGGCAACGCAGGCGGCAGGGTAGGTGGGGCGGCGCATGGCGCGTGCAATACCAAAGACTTCGCCCGGTGTCACGTAGCGCACCGTGACTTGCTCGCCATCGTTCGTGGTCTGTACCACTTTCAGATGGCCATGGAGCAAGATATAGAAGTTTTCGGCGACTTGGCCTTGCGTGAAGACGGCATCGCCTGTCAGCAGGCGCATGGTTTTTGCGATTTGCAAAACCGTATCGAGGTCCTGGTCGGCCACCGACCGGAAGAGGTCGAGGTTCTTGATCAGAGTGCGGGGAAGGTCGCTCATCTCCAGGCTTGCCTGATTCGGGGACACCATTCTATCACCGCTTAACCCTGCGTCGCGCATGGGATTGCGGCGGGGTAACTGTCATATGCGTCGTGGCGCGGCCGCTACGAATAAAAGGGTTAACCCTGAACTATCGTGGTTGAAGTTTGTTGTGGCACAAAGAAGCAATTCGTTGCCTCGGGTCAAATGAGGCCATAGACACACGAAGCACTCAACCACAAGGAGCTGTCATGCAAGCGTTCCGTCCAACCGTACTCGCCGTAGTACTTGCCGCTGTAATGGGCGGAGTCCCCGCCTTCGCCACGTCGATCGATAACCTCGAACGTGTCAAGATCGATCTCGTTGCCCCGCCGATGGTGCATGCCCACTCGCAGAAGGCACCCACCGCCGCACCGCGCGTCGTAGAGTTCACGCTCTCCATCGAAGAAAAGAAGATGGTCATCGACAACGAGGGCACCACGATACAAGCCATGACGTTCAACGGCTCCATGCCGGGCCCCACACTGGTGGTTCATGAAGGCGATTACGTCGAGGTGACACTGGTTAATCCGGCCACCAACAACATGCCGCACAACGTCGACTTCCACTCGGCCACGGGTGCGCTGGGCGGCGCCTCGCTTACCAATGTAAATCCGGGTGAACAAGCCACGTTGCGCTTCAAAGCAGATCGCGCCGGCACCTTCATTTATCACTGCGCGCCCGAAGGTATGGTGCCCTGGCACGTGACCACGGGCATGAGCGGCACGATCATGGTGTTGCCGCGTGAAGGCCTGAAAGACGCCGAAGGCAAGTCGGTCAACTACGACCTGGCTTACACGGTAGGTGAGTTTGACCTCTACATTCCCAAAGACGAAGAGGGCAACTACAAAACGTACGACACGCTGGCAGAAAGCTACGGCGATACGGTGCAAGCCATGCGTACGCTGACCCCCAGCCACATCGTGTTCAACGGCAAGGTCGGCGCCCTAACCGGCGACGGTGCACTCAAGGCCAAGGTAGGTGAAACCGTCCTCATTATTCACTCGCAGGCGAACCGCGATACGCGTCCTCACCTGATCGGCGGGCACGGCGACTGGGTCTGGGAACACGGTAAGTTCCATAACCCGCCGCTGCGCGATATGGAGACCTGGTTCATTCCTGGTGGCACGGCCGGCGCGGCGCTCTACACCTTCAAGCAGCCTGGTGTATACGCCTACGTCAACCACAACCTCATCGAGGCCTTTGAACTGGGTGCGTCCGGCCACTTCGTGGTGGAAGGCGAGTGGGATCACGACCTGATGACTCAGGTTAAGGCCCCGCACCCGATTCCTGAAGGCAAGTAAGTTCGGCCCAGCCGATGTGAACATAGCGCATAGGAGCCAAAGACATGTTCAAGCGTTCTATCAAGTTTGCATCGGCCGCCATCCTGCTGGCAGGGTTGGCCCCTGCCCTGGCAACGGCGGCTGGTGAAACAGTTAATCCCGCAGGTGAAAAGCTTTACAAGTCGGCGTGTCTCGCCTGCCATATGGCAGGGGTGGCCAATGCACCCAAGGTGGGCGACAAAGCCCGCTGGTCGGCGCTTACCGCCAAGGGTATGGATGCCCTGATGGATGTCACCATCAACGGCAAAGGCGCCATGCCCCCACGGGGAGCCACCAAGGCCGACGACGCCACACTGCAGGCCGCCGTTGAATACATGATCCTTAAGTCGAAGTAACGCTGCGCGCAGTACGCGGCGGTTAGTACGGGGGGCGCCCCTCAGGCGCCCCTACTGATCGGGAAAGTCCTTATCTTGCAGTCTCCTTCACGTCGTTACACTGGGCCCGATGCCGATGGCATGGGGCCTTTTTTTTCATGTTCTTGCAGGCCCAGTATCCGATACCTTTAACAATAAGGGGCAACGAAGACATGAAGTCCATCCGCAAGACCTTGGCTTTTACGGCGCTTGCCGCCAGCCTGTGCTTCACCGCTGCGGTACAGGCCCGCGATCTGGTCATAGCACTGCGATCCGAACCCACCTCCATGGATCCGCAGTTTCACTCCCTGACCCCCAACACCCAACTGTCTGAAACCATCTTCGATCCGCTCGTGCGCACCGATGCGGTGGCTAAACCCGTACCGGCCCTGGCTGAGTCGTGGTCGATTGATGGCAATACCTGGACATTCAATCTGCGCAAAGGCGTGAAGTTCACCGACGGCACGCCGTTCACGGCACAAGACGTTATCTTCACGTACGACCGGGTGCCCAAGGTGCCCAACAGCCCGTCCTCGTACGCGCTGTATCTCAGCAGTATCGAAAAGGTCGAGGCGGTCGACGACCACACGCTCAAGATCACCACAAAGGGCCCATCCCCGGTGTTGCTGCCCAACCTCTCCATGGTGCCCATCATGTCGAGCAAGGCTGCGGCCGGGTCCGCACCTGAAGGCAAGACCACGGTCGAGCTCAACCGGGGCGATGGCCTCGTGGGCACCGGCCCATACAAGTTCGTTTCGTGGAAGCGCGGCGCAGAAATCGTGCTTGAACGCAACGATGACTACTGGGGCGACAAGCCAGCCTGGGAACGCGTCGTTTACCGGCCCATCACCAATCCCGCCGCGCGCGTCGCCGCGCTGCTGGCCGGTGATGTCGACCTGATCGAAGATCCGCCCACCGACGACCTGCCCAATCTGAAGCAGAACAAAGATCTGCATGTGCAGGAAACCCCTTCAGTACGGGTTATTTATGTAGCACTGGTGCAGGGCGACGAAGTGCCGGAAGGCATGTCGGGCACCGATGGAAAGAACCCGCTGCAAGACCGCCGCGTCCGTGAAGCCTTGTCGCTCGCCATTGATCGGCAAAGCATTGTCGATCGCGTAATGGGGGGCTCGGCCATGGCGGCTGCCAACCTGCTGGCCTATCCCGCCTTTGGTACCTCGGAAAAGCACGCCAAGGCCACAAGCGCCGATGTCGAACGCGCCAAGAAGCTGCTGGCGGAAGCCGGGTACCCCAACGGCTTCACCTTGTCGCTCGGTTCGCCGGCCGGCCGTTATACCAACGACCAGCGCATTGCTCAGGTCGTGGCGGCCATGTGGGCCCGCATCGGTGTCAAGACGAATGTCGATACCATGGCGCCGGCAGTGTTCTTCAAGCAGCGCAATGCGCATGCATTCAGCGCGTATCTGGCGGGCTGGGCGGCGTCGTCGGGCGAGATGCTCAATCCACTTAATTCGCTCGTGGTCACGAAGCAGCCTGAGCAAGGTTTGGGAACTACCAACTGGAGCAAGTACTCCAATCCCGAAGCCGACAAGCTGGTGCTGGAAGCCTCGCGTACGCTCGACGACGACAAGCGTTCACAGCTGTTGCAAGAGGCCGGCAACATGGTCATGGAAGACTACGGCATTCTGCCCCTGCAGTTTGAAATGTCGGTGTGGGCAATGAAGAGCGACACGCGCTACGACGGGCGTGCCGACCAAATGACCCTGGCTCAAGACATGTACCCCGCCCGCTGAGCGCGCCGACGTGTTAGCCACCATCATCCGGCGCATTCTACAGACGGGGCTGGTCGTCCTCGTTATGTCGGCGCTGGTGTTCGCAGCGTTGTACTTGATCGGTGATCCGGTACTGATGATGGCAAGCCCCGAAGCGACCGACCTCGAGCGTGAGGCGATTCGTCGCACGCTCGGGCTCGATCGCCCGCTTTGGCAGCAATACGGCATTTTCCTGGCCAAGGCGGTGCAGCTCGATTTCGGCAAGAGCTTTCTCACGGGGGAGTCGGCCATGCATCTCATCCTTGAGCGCATGCCCGCCACGCTCGAACTGGCCACGCTGGCCATCTTCATCTCTATCGTGGTGGGGGTTCCGCTGGGCATCTATGCCGGGCTGGTGCCGGAAAGCCTGCTGTCGCGCAGCATCATGTCGGGGTCGGTATTGGGTTTTTCGCTGCCCAATTTCTGGGTGGGGCTGATGCTCATCATGCTGTTCGCGGTGATGCTCGGCTGGGTGCCGGCCGGAGGGCGTGGGCCGGTCGAAGACTTTGGGCCGATCCAGCTCAGTATCTTCAACTGGGCCGGTCTGAAGCACCTGATGCTCCCAGCGCTCACCATCGCTACGGCCAAATGCGCGCTCATCATACGGGTAACGCGGGCCGCCACCCGCGAATGCCTGCCGCAAGACTACATCAAGTTCGCTCGTGCCAAAGGGCTCCGCGAGCGCCGGGTGTTGGGGGTGCATTTGCTGAAGAACATCATGATTCCCATCGTGACGATAGGCGGGCTCGAATATGGGCAGGTCTTCGCCTTTGCGGTGGTCACCGAAACCGTATTTTCATGGCCGGGCATGGGCAAGTTGCTAATCGATTCCATCGTGAACCTCGACCGCCCGGTGGTGGTGGCGTATCTCATGCTTACTGTGGTGTTCCTGGCCATGCTGAATCTTGTGGTCGACATCGGCTATACCTTGCTCGACCCCCGTGTTCGGCTCGGAGGTGCAGCATGAGTCATGTGGCCGAACCCGTAACGGTCGTGCTTGATGACCCCACCGTCACGGGCGCCCCGGTTACGCGATGGCGCCGGTTCGTGGCTCAGTTCGTTTCCAGCAAGTCTGCGGTGGTCGGCCTGATTCTTCTGCTGCTGTCGATCGGGGCGGCCGTGTTCGCTCCGTGGCTGGCGCCGCAGAACCCTTTTGACCTGGCCACGCTCGACATCATGGATGCCAAGCTGCCCCCCGGCAGCACGAATTTCGACGGCACGCTCACATATTGGTTGGGCACCGACGGCCAGGCGCGCGATGTCTTGTCGGCTATTCTCTACGGCCTGCGCATCAGTCTGTTCGTAGGTTTCGTCTCGGTATCGGCGGCCTTCGCCATCGGTACGGCAGTAGGGCTTATTGCTGCGTACTTCGGTGGCCGTATTGATGCCTTGTTGATGCGCATCGTCGACATGCAGCTTTCTTTCCCCTCGATTCTGGTGGCGTTGGTGTTGCTGGCCGCGCTGGGCAAAGGTATCGATAAGGTCATCATTGCGCTAATTGCGGTTCAGTGGGCGTACTTCGCCCGGGCGGCACGTGCAGCGGCCATTGTCGAGCGCAATCGGGAATATGTGGAAGCCGCGCGCTGCATGGCGCTTAGTTGGCACCGAATCTTGTGGCGCCACGTCTTGCCAAACTGCATTCCGCCGTTGATGGTCATTGCCACCATCGATCTTGCGCACGCCATTGCACTCGAGGCAACGCTCTCCTTCCTGGGAGTGGGTGTGCCGGTAACCGAGCCATCGCTCGGCATGCTGATCTCTAATGGTTTCGAGTTCCTGCTATCGGGCACGTACTGGATCTGCTTCTTCCCGGGCATTGCTTTGGCCGTCGTGGTGGTAGCCATCAACCTCGTGGGTGATCACATGCGCGACATCCTGAATCCCCGCAATGAGGTCTGATTCCATGGATGTGCGTAGCGATGTACCCGACGAGCTGTTGCTCGATATTCAAGATCTCAAAACGTGGTTCTATACCCGCGACGGAGTAGTGAAAGCCGTCGACGGCGTTTCGCTGCAGTTGCGGCGCGGCGAAATACTCGGGCTTGTGGGCGAATCGGGGTCGGGTAAGAGCGTTACCGGGTTCTCGATCATGGGGCTGGTGGGCGAGCGGGGCAAGGTACATGCAAGCCGCATGATGTTCGACGGGCACGACTTGCTTGAAGCCTCTGCCGAGGAAATGCGCGACCTGCGCGGCAACCGGCTGGCCATGATCTTTCAAGACCCCATGATGACCCTCAACCCCACGTTGCGCATCGATACGCAAATGATCGAAGCCGTGCAGGCGCACGACAAGGTATCGCGTAACGCCGCGCGAGCCCGCGCACTCGATGTGTTGCGCATGGTCGGCATACCGGCGCCCGAAGAACGGCTCAAGGTGTATCCGCATCATCTGTCGGGCGGTATGCGCCAGCGCATTGCCATCGCGATTGCGCTACTGAACGGGCCCAGGCTGATCATTGCCGACGAGCCCACCACTGCCCTTGATGTCACCATCCAAGGCCAGATTCTGTACGAAGTGCAGAAGCTCTGCCGCGAGATGGGTACGGCTCTAATCTGGATCACCCACGATCTTGCGCTGGTGTCAGGCTTGGCTGACCGTATGGCGGTGATGTATGCGGGGCGTATTGTCGAGTCTACCGACACCGAAACGCTTATCGGGCACCCTCATCATCCCTATACCCACGGGCTCATGGCGTCGATCCCGTCGCTTGGCACCCGTGGGCAGCCTCTGTTTCAGATTCCCGGTTCCACGCCGTCGCTGCTGCATCTGCCCAAAGGCTGCGCGTTTCGCAGCCGGTGCTACCGGGCGGATGCCCAGTGCGAGCATACGCCCGAGTTGCGTACCGTGGCACCGGGTCATGTGGTGGCGTGCTGGCATAGCGGAGTGGAATTATGAGCTCTCACGCGCAAGACGTGCTGCCGTCCACGCCCATACTGGTCACCGAGGGGCTGCGGCGCGATTTCAGCCAACCCGCCGACTTCATCGACCGCATCGGCCGTACGCTCAGGCGCCGCGGCGCACCGCTGCCCGTCCAGGCAGTGGCCGGCGTCGACCTTGAGGTCTTCCATCGGGAAGTGCTGGCCATCGTGGGTGAATCCGGCTGTGGCAAGACCACACTGGGGCGCATGCTTACCGGCATTATTCCGCCCACAGCGGGGCGCGTGCTGTATCGAGGCAGCGATGTCACTCACATGCGGGGCGCGGAACGACGTGCCTATGAGCTGGGCGTACAGATGATCTTTCAAGATCCGTTTTCGTCGCTGAATCCGCGCATGCGCGTGCGCGACATCGTCGGCGAAGCACCGGTGGTGCATGGCTTGGTTAGCCGCGCAGAGCGCGATGATTACGTTTGCGAGCTTCTGCAAAAAGTCGGGCTCGACCCCGACTACCGCGAGCGCTACCCGCATCAATTCTCGGGCGGCCAACGCCAGCGTATCGGCGTTGCGCGTGCCTTGGCGCTCAAGCCCGACATCATCGTGTGCGACGAGGCGGTTGCGGCGCTAGATGTATCAATTCAGGCGCAGGTGCTGAATCTGTTCATGGATCTGCGCCGCGACTTCGATCTCACGTATGTCTTCATTAGCCACAACCTGGGCGTGGTGAGCCACATTTCCGACCGTGTAGCCATCATGTATCTGGGGCGCATCGTAGAACTGGCGCCTACCGAGCAGGTCTTTGCCGACGCGGCGCATCCCTATACCCAGGCACTGCTCAAAGAGCTGCCGGTACTGTCGGCTGGCAAGCGCCAGTTCGATCCCATTGTCGGCGAACTGCCATCGCCGGCCGACCCGCCACCGGGTTGCACATTCCATCCGCGCTGCCCGCTGGCTATGGCGCGTTGCCGCGTCGAACGGCCGATGTTGCGTGAAGTGAGCGATTCGCATTGGAGCGCGTGTCATCTGAACGATGGCATGGGCCCGACCGGGGCGCAGCGCAACGGTGCAGGCACGGAAGTGGCTACCCTTAGCCCTTACGTAGAACCAGAAAAGAATTCCACGGAGGCCGCATGAGATTCGCCGATTCAGAGTTTGATCCCTATCGCCTGCAGACGCCTACCGTCGAGGCGGTGCCGCTGGTGTGCGATTCGCCGCATAGCGGCAGTGTGTACCCAGCCGACTTCCAGACCGTACTGCCGACCTCCAAACTGCGTTGGGCGGAAGACGCTCATGTCGATGCGTTATGGGAAACCGTACCGCGCCATGGGGGCACGCTTCTGTGTGCCGAGTTTCCGCGCAGCTACGTCGACGTGAACCGCGAGCCCGATGACATTGACCCCAACATTCTGGCCGAGCCGTGGCCGCATGACCTCGCGCCCACCGAGAAGTCGCGGCTCGGTTATGGGCTCTTCTGGCATAGCGTGAACGGCCATGCCATGTACGACCGTAAGTTATGGGTCAGTGAGCTTGAGAACCGGCTTAGAACTTATTACGAGCCCTACCACGAGGCCTTGTGGCGCCAGATCGATGCCGCGATGGAACGTTTCGGTACGGTCTGGCACTTGAACCTGCATTCCATGCCTTCAAATTCATATGCGGCAATGGAACAGACCACTGACCGCACGTTGGCCGATTTCGTGTTGGGTGATCGCGATGGCACGACATGCGACCCAACGCTCACGGGCATTATTGAAGACTACCTGCGCGGCTGCGGATATACCGTGGCGCGTAACGACCCATTCAAGGGGGTCGCGTTGATTGCGCGCATCGGGCAACCGGCCGAGCGTCGGCATAGCCTGCAGATCGAAATCAACCGCAAGCTGTACATGGACGAGAACACGTTCGAGAAGACCGACGGCTTTACGCCGCTGCAGCAGCACTTGGATGGGCTTACCGCCCATCTGCGCGATTTCATTCGCGACCTGTTGTAGCGGGCTCATCACTCAAATAGGCGCCGCCGCTGCGTAGCTGGTCTTCGGCCTGGTCGAGCGCATCGATGGCGCGCTGGCCGGAACGCACGAGTAAAGCGTGAGCCAAGGCTTCGACCATTGCCATGGCGGCCACTGAAGATGGAAAGAAGTAGGGCGTGTCGGTGTTGAACAACAAGATGACATCAGCCTCATGGGCAATGGGTGCCACCTTGCTATCGCACAAGGCGATACAGCGGCAGCCGCGTGCCCGTGCGGCTTGCGCCACCCGCATGGTTTCTTGCGAATAAGGGGCAAAGCCAATGATGATCACGGCGTCTTCGGCCTCGAGCGCCCGTAGCTCCATTTCCAGCATGCCCGCGTCGCCCCGTATCAGCGTGACCGTGTTGCGAAACAGTCGGTACAGATAGTGCAGGGTGTGCGCGGCGCCATGCGAAGCGCGGAAGCCGGCAATATGAACATGCCGCGCTCGGGCCAGTAACTTCACCGCCTGCGCGAGCTGATCGGAGTTGAGGTCGTCGAGCATGCGCATATTGTTTGCTTGAGCGTCGGCATGGCGCCCCAGCATGCTACGCGGATGCCGGCGGCCCAGAGCTTCGCGAGCCTGCTCGGCATAACGGCGCGGCATGTTGTGTAGGCTGCGAACGAACACCTGGCGAAGGGGCTCCCAGCCGGCGTAACCGAGCCACTGAGCAAGGCGTACCAATGTGGCCGGCTGTACCCCTGCGTTGGTCGCGATTCGGCGCATCGAAAGCACGGGCACTTCATCGGGGGAATCAATGAGATGCCGCGCCCCGATCTGGAACTGCGGGCTCATTTCGGGGTAGCGCTGTCGAACCTGTTCCACCAGTTCGTCGAGCGTTCGAGGCGGATGTGGTTTCTTGGCCATGACGGAACACAAAAACGGTTCGTAACGCAGTCATTATATTGATTTAATCGTTTCACAGGTATAGATTGATGAAACGATTGTTGAATCTCTGGACGGTTCATTCCATGACACACGTTTTTCATCGCAACCCACGCCAGCCGCTTGAGTTCGCGGTACGCAGCGAAGGCATCCGCCTTTTCGACCAGCAAGGTCGCGGCTATATCGACGCATCCGGTGGTGCCGCCGTTTCGTGCCTTGGGCATGGGCACCCCGACATCATCCGGGCGGTGAAGCAGCAGCTCGATCAAGTGGCCTATGCCCATTCGTCGTTCTTCACCACGCAAGCGTGCGAAGACTTGGCCGACTTCTTGGCGGCCCGTGCGCCGGGTGATTTGAATCACGTGTATTTCGTTTCCGGCGGTTCCGAGGCCGTTGAGGCGGCACTCAAGCTGGCAAGGCAATACTTCGTGGAAATCGGCCAGCCGTCGCGCAGGCACTTCATTGCCCGCCGCCAGA
>CAZPYF010000051.1:0-12201 GCA_964590015.1 uncultured Burkholderiaceae bacterium | reverse complement strand
TGCGGGCCAATTGGGCCTGCACCGAAGTGTCAAGTACCTGGTCACCCACGACCACTCGCACACCGCCGATAAGATCGGAATCTACGGTGACGACCGGCTTGAGCTTGAGGCCGAACTTTTTCTCCAGCCCCGTAACGAGCTGCTGGACTTGTTCGTCGCTAAGCGGGAACGCGCTGGCGATTTCAGCCAGTGCGCTTCCCTCGAGCTGATTCTTTAGCAGCTCGAACTGTTCGGCCACCTGCGGCAATGCAAGAATGCGGTGGTTTACGATCAGCAGCTCGATGAAATTGCGTGCAGCGGCCGACAGCGGGGACTTCACCAGGCCCGTGAGCAGCTCGATGCGTTTCGCGGCGTTTAGCCGCGGGTCGGTCAGTGCCTCGCGTACATCATCGATGCTCGCCAGTTCGGCGAGTTCGGATAGCACGGCCGACCAGGATGCCAGGGCTGCCTGGTCGTTGCGGGCCGAGGCGAAGATGGCTTCGGCGTACGGTCGGGCGATAGTCGATAGTTCAGCCATGGCTAGTCCTGAATTTACAGTTGCGCCTTGAGCTGATCGAGCAGCCCGGCGTGAGCATTGGCGTCGACTTCACGCTTCAGAATCTGTTCAGCGCCCTTAACGGCCAGCGCTGCCACATCGGCACGCAACGCTTCACGTACACGCTGGACTTCTTGCTGAGCGTCTTGCTGTGCTTGCGCGAGGATGCGGGCCTTTTCCGACTCGGCTTCCCTGCGGGCTTGATCAATGATGCTGGCTGCCTGCTTCTCGGCCTCGACCATGCGTGCATGGTTGTCAGACTTGGCATTGGCCTCAATGAGATTGATGCGTGCCTGAGCCTGAGCCAAATCGGCTTTACCCTTGTCGGCCGCTGCCAGACCATCAGCGATCTTTTGACGACGGTCGTCCATTGCCTTCGTGAGGGGCGGCCAGATGAATCTCATCGTAAACCACGCCAGCACGAAAAACACGATCATCTGGAAAAAGAGAGTCGCGTTTAAATTCACGGTCGTTTCCCTTTAATACCCTTAGCGCCGAACGGAGATTCGTCGACGGCTAATGTTCAGGCCGCAGAGACACACCGTAGTGCGCCTCGCGACCGCTTTTCCCGCCCCTTTGGGGCGGGCAGCCCTCTTACCCGACAAATGGGTTGGCGAAAGCAAACAGCATGGCGATACCGACACCGATCAGGAAGGCCGCGTCGATCAGGCCGGCGAGCAGGAACATCTTGGTTTGCAGAGCGTTCATGAGCTCAGGCTGGCGTGCCGAAGCTTCGAGGTATTTACCACCCATGATTGCAATACCGATGCAGCAGCCGAAAGCGCCCAGGCCGATGATGAGACCCGCAGCCAGTGCTACGAAAGCGACGTCAGTCATGATAACTCCTTGGTTTAGATAACCGTGTGTGATTCAAATAGTCAAAGAAACTGCATTACAGGTGGCAAACCTGCTCGACCAGCCCGGGAGGGGGGAAAGTCTCTCGGGCCGGACTGCCTTAATGGCCTTCGTGAGCCTGCCCTACGTATACGAGGGTGAGCATCATGAAGATGAAGCCTTGAAGCAGCACGATAAGAATGTGGAAGATGGCCCACACCGTGCCTGCCAGGATATGGCCGAGGCCAAGACCCAGACTTGCGCCATTAAAACCGGTCCAAGCGCCGCCCAGCAGGGCGATCAGCATGAAGACGAGCTCGCCGGCAAACATGTTGCCGAACAACCGCATGCCAAGCGAAACAGTTTTCGCGGCATACTCGATAAGGTTCATGAGCAGGTTCGCCGGCGCGAGAATGATCGCGGCGATGCCATGGCCGTGGAACGGCGCACTAAAGAGTTCTTTGACGAAACCGCCGGGCCGCTTGATCTTGATGCCGTAATAGATCATGAGCAGCAACACACCCAGGGACATGCCCATGGTGATGTTCAGGTCGGCGGTAGGCAGAATACGGTGGTAATAGATGGGGTCGGCGGGTTCTGCACCCAAACCGGTGACCTTCAGGATCCAAGGCATGAGGTCGACCGGAATCAGGTCGAGCGTATTCATGAGAATGATCCAGAGGAAGATCGTGAGCGCCAGCGGAGACACGAAGCGGCGGCTATTCTCGTTGGGAACGATGCCCTTCGCCTGATCTTCAACCATGTCGACAAGCATTTCCACCGACATCTGGAAGCGACCCGGCACGGCCGACGTAGCGCGCTGCGCGGCACGCCACAGGAAGAACAGGACGATAACGCCCATAAGCACCGACCAGATCAGCGAGTCATAGTTAATGACACTGAAATTGGCTACGGCTTCTTGCTTTTCACCTATATTGTTCAGGTGAACCAGGTGATGCTGGATGTAGTAAGACTGGGGCGAAATATCAGCAGCGACAGCCATCTGAACCTTATCCTGTAAACGCGAACCGGAGAATTCCCCGAAACCAATCAGTGCCCGTTATGGCAACTTGCGAAACGCCAGCAGCAGCACATACCCTTTCAATACACACAGCAGACCCAACAGCAGGGCCGGCCACACCAGCCAAGCCGATGCCTTTATGGCGGCTAGGCCCAAAATGAAGCTAGCCGTAGCGAGCTTGAATGCCTCGCCCCAAAAAAATGCCATTGGGCCGGCCTTCATCGGGCCAAACATGCCCGCCAGCAAGCGCATGGCAAACAGGGCGTTGGGCACGAAATACGCAGCCGCACCAATCAATGCCGACAACGCTGCGTGACTCCCTGCAATCAGGCCTGAAAGCACGATCGCAAATACGGCCATGCCTGCCTGGGCAACCAGCGCCCTGATAAGGCCCTGGCTGGCGCGCTGACCGATTCTTGCGCGTTCCGCGTCGGTCAACACGATGGGAGTGTCTTCGTTCATTAACCCTAATTAGCCCTACTAAAACCTTAAAGCCGGTACAAGATTTTGCGGCAAACCCAAAGAGTATAGCGTTTTTCCGGATTCCTAAGCAAGCGACACAACCGACAGGTTTCGCATCGTGCGGTGCGCCAGGCGTACGCCCGGCGGCGCACGTTTTGATCAGCGGTGCTTGAAGTCTGGCTTGCGCTTTTCAACGAACGCCTTCATGCCTTCCTTCTGGTCTTCGGTAGAGAACAGGGCATGGAAATTACGCCGTTCGTACATCAATGATTCGTTCAGCGTGCCTTCGTAGGCGGCGTTGATGCATTCTTTGGCCATGATGACCGAAGGCAGGGAGTACGAGGCAATGGTTTCGGCCGCCTGCATCGCTTCTTCGAGCAGACGATCGAGCGGGACAACGCGCGCGACCAGACCCGAACGCTCGGCCTCATCGGCATCCATCATGCGGCCGGTGAGTACGAGGTCCATGGCTTTGGCCTTGCCAATGGCACGCGGAAGACGTTGAGTGCCACCAAAACCGGGGATCACGCCGAGTTTGATTTCCGGCTGGCCGAACCGTGCGTTGTCGGCGGCAATGATGAAGTCGCACAGCATGGCCAGTTCGCAGCCACCACCCAAGGCATAGCCGGCTACGGCCGCGACAATGGGCTTGCGAATGCGCTTCAATGATTCCCAGTTGCCGCCCAAGTAGTCTTGCTTGTAGACGTCCATGTAGGTCCAACCCTGCATGGCGGCGATATCGGCGCCCGCAGCGAAGGCTTTCTCGGAGCCCGTGAGTACGATCGCGCCGATGTTCTCGTCGTTGTCGAAGTTATGCAGCGCTTCGTAGAGCTCGTCGATAAGTTCGTTGTTCAGCGCGTTCAGCGCTTTGGGGCGATCGAGCGTGATCAATGCCACACGACCACGAACCTCTGTTTTCACCATTGGGGCATTCATGCCGTCTCCTTGAACGTTAATATTGAGGAATGAAAACCGAATCCATACTTTATGCGGTGGTGCCACACGATCTGGGCGGCCACCGATTACGCATTACGCTGACCATCGCCGAGCCCGATTCGAAGGGCCAGGCATTAAGCCTTCCGGCGTGGATTCCCGGCAGTTATCTTATTCGAGATTTCGCCCGGCAAGTCGAAACCATTGAAGCGCACGCCGGCGGCCAACCGGTGGCTGTCGTGAAGACCGGCAATCACACTTGGCAATGCACGCCATGCGCGGGGCCGCTGGTTGTTCAGTATGTGGTGTATGCGTGGGACCTTTCCGTACGGGGTGCCCACGTCGACGAAACGCATGCCTTTTTTAACGGCACCAGCGTTTTTCTGGCGGTTGAAGGCCAGGAAGATCAGCCCTGCCATGTACTGCTGCAAGCGCCACCGGGCATGAACCACTGGGCCGTGCACACGTCGCTGCCCGAGGCGGCCGGGCACAAGCTAGAGGCGGTGCGTCACGGCTTCGGCATGTACCGCGCGCCTGACTACGACGCATTGATCGACCACCCGATAGAAATGGGCACCCCACAGGTGGTGACGTTTGAAGCGTGTGGCGCGCCCCATGAGATGGTGTTCACTGGCGTCGTTCCCAATCTCGACCTCGAGCGCATCGCCGAAGACACCAAGCGCATCTGCGAGGCACAGATTGCCTTTTTCGAGCCGGAGCCCCAAGAAGCGCCGTTCCTCGACAGCAGCTCGCGGTATGTCTTCATGACGCTCGTGACCGGTGATGGCTACGGTGGCCTGGAACACCGCGCGTCCACCGCCTTGATGTGCGGCCGGAATGATCTGCCCTCGCGAGGCCGAGCCGAGACGGGCGACGGCTACGAGAACTTTCTTGGCCTCGTCAGCCATGAGTATTTCCATACCTGGAACGTCAAGCGCATCAAACCGGCGGTTTTTGCGCCATATGACCTGAGCCGCGAGAACCATACCGAGCTGCTTTGGGTGTTCGAAGGCTTCACGTCGTATTACGACGACCTATTCCTGCTGCGGGCCGGTGTCATCGACGAAGCCGCCTACTTGCGCCGCGTGGGCAAGACGATCACCATGGTGCACCGCGGCGCCGGTCGGCTTAAGCAAAGCGTGGCCGAAAGCTCCTTCGATGCCTGGACCCGCTATTACAAGCAAGACGAGAACTCGCCCAATGCGCTCGTGAGCTACTACACGAAAGGCTCGCTGGTGGCCTTGGGGCTCGACCTCGCGATACGCCGAGCCACCGACGATACGGCCGGCCTCGACGATGTGATGCGGCTGATGTGGGAACGCTATGGCCGCGATTTCTACCGTGGGCGCCAGGCAGGCCTCGACGAGGCGGAGATGCCGGCGCTTATCCGCGAGGCCACCGGCTTTGACGCCACCGACTTCCTCGCCCGCCACGCTTATGGCCGTGAAGACGTGCCGCTGGCCGAGCTGCTGGAGCCGCAGGGCATTGCGCTGACATGGTCTGCGCCCACCGACGACCCGGGCCTGGACGCACGCCTGCGTAGCGGCGCCGGCCAATGCTCGATTGCCACAGTGTACGAGGGCGGCGCTGCGCATCGCGCGGGGCTTTCGGCAGGCGACGTCGTCATTGCCATCGACGGCCTGAAGGTGGGCGACGAGAAATCGCTGCAGACCTTGTTGCTACGCCGCCAGGCGGGCGACACGGTTACGGTACATGTCTTTCGCCGCGACGAGCTGCGCGACTTCACCCTTACGCTGAGCGAGCCGAGCGCTACACAATGCAAGCTGGAACGCATTAGGCCGGCACCTGTACAGGAGGCCCGCAATGGCTGACACCGAGCGCCGGCCCGTCGCGCTGGTTACCGGCGCGGCCCATCGCATCGGCCGCCAGATTGCCTGCACATTGGCCGAAAACGGGTGGAATATCGCCGTGCACTATCGCGGCTCGTCAGGCGACGCCCATCACACTCTGGAATTGCTGGAAGCCACTGGCGGGCGTCATTGCCTCGTGCAGGCCGACCTGAAAGTTGAAGCGGAAGCCCGCCGGCTGTTCGCCGACGCCGTAAGCGCGTTAGGCGGTATCGATGCCGTCATCAATAACGCCGCCGTGTTCGAGTACGACGACGCAAATACGTTCAGCACCGAATGCCTTTTAACTCACATGCTGCCCAACCTCGCCGCGCCATTGATACTGGCGCAGGCGCTGCATCAGCATGTGAGCGCGAGCGAGCCGAAAAGAAATGGTGTGGTGGTGAACTTGCTCGATCAGAAACTCGAGAACCCGAACCCGGATTTTCTGTCTTACACGCTAAGCAAGTCGGCGCTCAAAACGGCCACAACAATGCTGGCCAAAGCGCTCGCCCCGAATGTGCGGGTTGTGGGTGTTTCGCCGGGGCTCACATTGCCTAGCCACCTGCAAACCGATGACGCCTTCAGCAAGACCCACCAGTTGGCACCGCTGGGCCAAGCCAGCTCGCCTTTAGACATCGCCCGCGCCATCGCCTTCTTAGTCGAGAGCCCTAGCATTACGGGCGTCGATCTTGTAGTGGACGGTGGCCAGCACCTGATGGGCATGGATCGCGACTTCAGCATGATGAACACCTGAAGCGGCACCTTTCAGCCGTTGCTATGATGCAAACCGCGTCAGCAAACGCCCCTACTCCGAGAGAATTTCATCTACCATGCCCACCCGACGCATCATCTTTCAACAACTCGCCCTCGACGCCCGTATCGGCATCCTGGAACACGAATTGCGGGCGACACAGCCGCTGCACATCGACGCCGAGTTCGATGTCGAGGTTTCGCAAGACGTGCACGACAACGATATCCACACCGTTCTCGATTATCGGGAGCTGCGTAACGCCATCGTGGACGAATGCACCCGCCGGCATGTGCACTTGCTCGAGACACTGGCCGATCAGCTGGTTGACCGCATATTCGGTGAGTTCCCCGATGTCACGCAGATGCGTATCCGCGTCAGCAAGCCGCTGGCGTTTTCCGACTGCAACGCGGTGGGCATCGAGCTGCAGCGCAACCGCCTGGAATCAGCCTAGTAAAGGCTATAACTGAAATAACACCATGCACGCAGAATCCCTTTCCCGGCCCGCCACTGAACCGACTCGTGCGGAAGACAGCCGTCGCGCCGAACGCGAACGCGTGAACGCCAACAAGCTTAGCAAGCGGTTGATTCGCGAAACCGCCCGCGCCATCACCGACTACAACATGATCGAAGACGGCGACAAGGTGATGGTGTGCCTGTCGGGCGGCAAAGACTCGTATGCCCTGCTCGATATTCTGCAAACGCTGCAGAAGCGCGCGCCCATACAGTTTGACATCGTGGCGGTAAACCTCGATCAGAAGCAGCCCGGTTTCCCCGCTCACATTCTGCCCGAATACCTGGAATCGCTCGGGGTTCCGTACCACATCGAGAATCAAGACACCTATTCGATCGTGACGCGTGTTCTCGAAGAAGGGAAAACGATGTGCTCGCTATGTTCGAGGCTGCGACGGGGCATTCTGTACCGCGTGGCCGGCGAGCTGGGCGCGACGAAGATTGCCCTGGGCCACCATCGCGATGACATTCTGGGCACCTTCTTTCTGAATCTGTTTTACGGCGGCCGCATGAAGGCCATGCCGCCCAAACTGCAGTCGGATGATGGCAAGAACATCGTGATTCGCCCGCTGGCTTATGTGCAGGAAAAAGACCTGATCGCCTACGCCGAGCTGAAGCAGTTCCCCATTATTCCTTGCAATCTTTGCGGCTCACAAGAGAACCTTAAGCGCAAAGAGGTATCGCGCATGATCGCCGATTGGGACAAGCGCTTTCCGGGGCGTTCCTGGAGCGTGTTCGGCGCCCTATCGCGCGTGGTTCCAAGCCACCTCATGGATCGCGAACTCTTCGACTTTATGAGCTTGCAGCTGGAGAACGCGGCTGAGGAAGGCGGCGATATTGCTTTTGATTCGGAAGACTTCAACGTACCCGCTGAAGCCTATATCCCGGAACCCGACGTCTCTGACGAACCCCGGGTCATTCCGATCAAGGCGCAGGCGAACTAGGCGCCATGCCTTCCCATCGCTGCGTGGGTACGGCGATGCCGAAAAGGTCGAGCACCCGCGCAACGGTGTGGTCGACCATGTCGAGAATGTTCTGTGGCTGCAAGTAGAACGCCGGCAGGGGCGGAAAAATGATGCCGCCCATTTCAGTGACCGCCGTCATATTACGCAAATGTGCGAGCGTGAACGGGGTCTCGCGCAACATCATGACCAGACGGCGGCGTTCTTTGAGCGTAACGTCGGCGGCGCGTGTGATGAGGTTGTCGGATAACCCGTTGGCAACCGCCGCAAGCGTGCGCACCGAGCATGGCGCGATGACCATGCCGGTGGTTGCGAAACTGCCGCTCGCCAGCGATGCACCAATATCGCGGAAGCTGTGCACGTGATCGGCCAGTTCGTGAAACGCCTGACGCGACAACCCCAGCTCGTGCTTGATGGTCAGGACGCCCGGCGGGGAAACGACCAGATGGGTCTCGACCCCGCCGACTTCACGCAATACCTGCAACAGCCGTTGTGCGTAAATGGCGCCCGTGGCGCCGGTTACCCCAACGACAAGCCGCTGCGGGCTGCTCACTCAGTTGCCTCGGCCTCTTTGAGTGCCGCTTGCAGCTCGCCGCTTTCGAACATTTCGCCGATGATGTCGGAGCCGCCAACGAACTCGCCCTTGATATAGAGCTGAGGAATGGTGGGCCAGTTGGCATAGGTCTTGATGCCTTG
The DNA here is from genome assembly GCA_964590015.1 of uncultured Burkholderiaceae bacterium. Lineage (GTDB taxonomy): Bacteria > Pseudomonadota > Gammaproteobacteria > Burkholderiales > Burkholderiaceae_B > Yanghanlia. The sequence goes on along the minus strand of CAZPYF010000051.1, from coordinate 3,647 downwards.
GCGAACTTCTTCGTCTTCCAGCACGTTGACGGTAACCAGCTTGCTGGCGCCGGCTTCGCGCAGGGCCTGGATGGCACGACCCGAGAAACCGCATTGGGGGAACTGAGCTGTTCCCTTCATGAACAGGACAACAGGATGAGTGGTAACGGTTTCACGAATGAAATCTTGAACATCGCTCATGGTGGATGAAACTTCCAAAAAGAGGTTTAAAAATGACCGCCGCTTACACGTAGTATGCCAGCCAAATCGGGCAAGCTGTGTACCGCATGGAACCCCGCCTGGGTCAGTAACGAGCAGACCTCGCCTGCCTGATTGAAGCCATGCTCGACATACAGGCTACCACCCGACCGCAAACGGGCCGGCGCGCCTGCCACGATTGCGCGGTAGGCATCCAGCCCGTCGTGACCGTCGCAAAGCGCCGTTGCCGGCTCGAACCGTAAGTCGCCCTGCGCTAGATGGGGGTCATCCATAGGAATATACGGCGGATTCGAGACAACGAGATCAAAGACCTTGCCTTCCGGCAGGGCTTGGTACCACGACCCTTCAAAAAACTGCACTTCCGCACCCAACAGCTGTGCATTGCGACGCGCCACGACCAATGCGCTGGGACTCAAGTCGGTAGCAGTAACCCGCGCCTGCGGGCATTCCAGGGCAATCGACACCGCGATAGCTCCGGAACCTGTACCCAGATCCAGCACGTCGACTGCGTTTCGCTCCCGAATTAGTTCGACCGCTTTTTCCACGAGAAGTTCGGTTTCGGGGCGCGGAATCAATACCGCCTCTGATACTTGGAACTCATGCCCCATGAACTCGCGCACGCCCAGAATGTACGCCATGGGTTCGCCGGCCAGCCGGCGTGCTTCGAGTTGCCGGTAAGCCTGCACATGGTGTTCGGCCAGCGGCTCGTCGTCGTGGGCCAGCAGCCACGAGCGCGGCACCTTCAGCACGTGCTGCCACAGCATGCGGCTTTCCAGGGGGGGCAACGCCCGCTCGCGTAGCAGGGAACGCAGTGTGGCCACAGCCGCGATCAGTCGTGGCCCAGCGCTGCGAGCTGGTCGGCCTGATGTTCGGCGCGTAAGGCGCCGATGAGCTCGTCGAGATCGCCTTCCATGATCTGAGCCAGTTTGTACAAGGTTAGGTTGATACGGTGGTCGGTGACGCGGCCTTGTGGGTAGTTATACGTGCGAATGCGTTCGGAACGATCACCCGAGCCCACCAGGCTTTTTCGCTGGGCCGCTTCTTTGGCTTGCGCTTCCTGCAGCTGCATGTCTTTAAGCCGGGCGGCAAGCACCTGCATGGCCTTGTCGCGATTGCGGTGTTGCGAGCGGTCGTCTTGGCATTCCACCACCAACCCGGTGGGAAGGTGGGTGATGCGTACCGCAGAGTCGGTCTTGTTCACGTGCTGCCCGCCCGCCCCACTGGCTCGGAAGGTGTCAATGCGCAGCTCGGAAGGGTTGATATTGATCTCGGTCTGCGCATCGGCTTCGGGAAGCACGGCCACCGTGCAGGCCGACGTATGAATGCGGCCCTGCGTTTCAGTTTCGGGCACACGCTGAACCCGGTGAGCACCCGATTCAAACTTGAGTTCGCCATAAACGCCCGTGCCTTCCAGGCGGGCGATCACTTCCTTGTAGCCGCCTACTTCCGACCCGCTTTCCGACATGAATTCCACCCGCCAGCCGCGGTCTTCGGCAAACCGGGTGTACATGCGTAGCAGATCACCCGCGAATAAGGCGCTTTCGTCGCCGCCGGTGCCGGCCCGGATCTCGAGAAACACACTGCGATCATCGTCGGGGTCGCGCGGTAAGAGCAGGATCTGCAGCTCGCCCTCGAGCGTTTCGATACGGGCTTTGCCTGATTCGATTTCCTCTTCGGCCATCTCACGCATGTCGGGCTCAGCCAGCATGGCTTGCGCGGCTTCCACATCGGATTCAGCGGCGCGATAGGCATTGAATGCGAGCACAACGGGCTCGATCTCGGCCCGCTCACGCGATAGTTTGCGAAAGCGGCCCATATCGGTGGCGATCTCGGGTTCGGCCAACAGGGCGTCGATCTCGATCAGGCGGTGGGCCAGCTGTTCAAGCCGGCTGCGCATGGAGTTTTTCATAGGAAGAAGCGGGAGCTAACGGCGCTTTTCGGCTGCCGGCATGAGCCGCGGCAAGAGCGAGAGCAACTGAGCGCGTTCTTGGGGTTCGCTCTGATTGAGTGCGGCCATGGGGCCATGAAGGTATTTTTGGGTAAGACCGTGCGCGAGCTGGTCGAGCACGCGCGCCGGGTCATCGCCGCGTGCCAGCAGGCGACGTGCCTTCTCGAGTTCCTGTTGCCGAATATGCTCGGCCGTACGTTGCAACTCGATGATGGTGGGCACCGCTTCGCGGCTCTGCAGCCAGTGCATGAAGTTATGCACGCGGGTTTCGATAATGGCTTCGGCCTGCACAACCGCTGCCTGGCGCGCATCGGTACCGGTTTGCACGAGCCGGCCGAGATCGTCGACCGTATAAAGGTAAACGTCGGCCAGGCGGCCCACTTCGGTTTCGATGTCGCGCGGAACCGCAAGATCGACCATGACCACGGGCCGGTGGCGACGCGAGCGCGTGGCCCGTTCGACCATACCCAGCCCCAATATGGGCAAGGAACTGGCCGTACAGGAAACGATGACGTCGAATTCGGCGATGCGATCGGGCAACTCCGACAATTTGATGCTGCGTGCATTGAAGCGGCCGGCCAAAACCTCGGCGCGTTCGACGGTACGGTTTGCCACCACCATGCTGCGGGGTTGCGCCGCCGCGAAGTGGGTGGCACAGAGCTCGATCATTTCGCCGGCGCCGATGAACAGCGTATTGCACTGAGATAGGTCGCCGAACACGCGTTCAGCCAGCTTGACCGCCGCTGCGGCCATGGAAACTGAGTGCGCGCCGATGGCCGTGGTGCTGCGCACCTCTTTAGCCACCGAGAAAGTGCGCTGGAACAGCTGATGCAGCAACGTGCCCAGCGAGCCGGCAGCTTCCGCCGCGCGTACTGCCTCTTTCATCTGCCCGAGAATTTGCGGCTCGCCCAGCACCATGGAATCGAGCCCGCTGGCCACGCGAAACGCGTGCCGCACGGCTTCGTTACTTTGATACTGGTACAGATGGGGCTGCAGAGAGCCGCGCTCAAGCCGATTGAAGTCGGCCAACCATTCCGGAATATGTATGGACACCGATGGGTCGGCCGCACAGTAAAGCTCGGTGCGGTTACAGGTGGAAAGAATAGCGGCTTCGCGCAGCGAACGCCCAAACGTGTTCCGCAGACCGTCGAGTGCCGGCTTGACCAGATCGATCGGGAACGACACCCGCTCTCGGACCGCAACGGGTGCCGAGACATGATTCAAGCCAAACGTAAGAACATCAACAGACATGTGGGTGGACGGTGCCGAAATGAGCTGTAACGTCATGAATTATAATCGGTATCCCTAGCTTACGGGGACAGCGGGGTTGCGCTGGCGCAAGGAACGGGCTTGTTTCCCGGACGGTTGGGGCGGAATCGTGGACTTCAGTGAAACCGTGGTGCGCCTGCACGGCTCAAAAATATGGTGTATTATTTCGCTTCTTCAGTGGCCTGGTAGCTCAGTTGGTAGAGCAGCGGATTGAAAATCCGCGTGTCGGTGG
>CAZPYF010000050.1:0-12300 GCA_964590015.1 uncultured Burkholderiaceae bacterium | reverse complement strand
ATCGGCATTGCCAATGCCTATTATGTCGGCCGCATGAAGAACGCCGAGCCCGGCAGCGACGCGCACAAGTGGGGCGAAGCCATCAAGGTGGTGCGGCCCGTTTTTTCCAATGACAAGAGCCGCGGCACCCACGTCAATATCTCGGGCGCGGCGGTGGCAAAGCACGCACCGAACCGTGAAGAAGCCGTGAAACTGCTTGAGTACCTCGTTTCCGACAAGGCGCAAAGCATGTACGCGAAGGCGAACTACGAATATCCGGTGAAGGAAGGCGTGGAACTCGACCCGGTTGTAGCAAGCTTCGGCAAGTTGATCATCGATCCGTTGCCCCTTACCGAGATCGCCAAGCATCGCAAGGAGGCCAGTGAGCTGGTAGATCGGGTTGGCTTTAACAACTGATACCCCGTCATTGGGCGCCGCTACGGCGGCCCCGACGCTTTCCGAACCCGCCGACACACCGAATTCTGGTTTTCGCCGGAGCCGGCGGTTCGGATCCTTCCTGGCGACCGAGGCCGGCACGCCTTGGCTGCTGGCGGCCGTGCTTATCGCAGCGGGCGTTCTGGCGCCCGTGGCGACCTTGTTCTGGTACGCCGCTCAAGGTTCGTTCGAGCACTGGCGGCACCTGCTTGATCATGTTCTTCCCCACGCCTTCCTGAATACGAGTCTGCTGCTGGCCGGTGTGGCGGTACTGGTGGTGGCGTTGGGCGTGGGTGCCGCGTGGCTGATCACGGCCTATCAGTTTCCGGGCCGGGGCATCCTTTCATGGGCGTTGCTGCTGCCGCTCGCCGTACCGACTTACATTGTTGCCTTCGCCTATCTCGACATTCTGCATCCCATTGGGCCGGTGCAGTCACTGATTCGCGACCTGCTGGGTTATTCCAGCCCGCGCGAATTCCGTCTTCCTGATCTGCGTTCGCTACCCGGCGCCATCGTGCTGCTGGGTTTCGTGCTGTACCCCTACGTTTATCTGAGCACCCGCATCATGTTTGCCACCCAGGCGGCGAGCCTGCTCGAAGCTGCCCGCGTACTCGGCGAGTCGGGGCGGGGCGTGTTTTTTCGGGTCGCGCTGCCTATGGCCCGGCCCGCCATCGCAGTGGGCCTGAGCCTGGCACTGCTGGAGGCCCTCAACGACATCGGTGCGTCGGAATTCCTGGGCGTTCAGACCCTTACCGTTTCCGTGTATACCACTTGGGTCACCCGTAACGACTTGGCGGGCGCCGCCCAGATCGCTCTGGCCATGCTGGCCGTCGTGGCGCTGCTCGTCATGCTCGAGCGTCGCGGCCGTAAGCGTCAGCGCTACGCCTCGAACCTGCGTGCCCGCCCCGTCCAGCCGCGCCGGTTGAAGGGCCTGCAGGCCGCTGGTGCTGCCGCCCTGGGCTGGGCACCGGTGATCATCGGCTTTGTCGGCCCGGCGGTGTACCTGTGTAGCGAAACCTTCAAGCATCTCACGCTGGTGGGCAGTATCTCCGACCAGTTGCTCGCGAGCGCCGCCAATACACTGAAGGTCGCGTTATTGGCCACCTTCTTCACGTTGTTGTGCGGTCTGATTGCCGCTTGGGCCGCGCGGGCCGTTCGTTATTCCGATCGCCCCAACCTCGCCCGGGCCAGTGCGCGTATCGCCACCAGCGGTTATGCGATTCCGGGCACGGTGCTGGCCATCGGCCTGCTTGCCCCGCTCATTGCATTCGACGGTCTGCTCTCCACGATCTGGAGCCGCCTGAGCGGCGCCGAGCCCTCTTTGTGGCTGATGGGATCGGTGGGGGCACTGGTCTGCGCCTATGTGATCCGTTTTCTAGCCATCTCGATCGGCGGCACGGAAAGCGGTCTAGCGCGCATTCCTCCCTCACTGGAACAAGCCGCCCGTCTGCTGGGCGAATCTCCGGCCGGTACGCTGCGCCGTGTTCATCTGCCGCTGCTGCGGCCCGCCATCGGCGCGGCGGGTCTTCTGGTGTTTGTAGACGCCATGAAAGAACTGCCGGCCACACTGTTGCTGCGCCCCGCCGGGTTCGAGACTCTCGCCACCTGGCTTTATGCGGAAGCCGCGCGCGGCACATATGAAGAAGGCGCGGTGGCCGCGCTGGCCATCGTGCTGGCCGGGCTGCTGCCCGTCGTATTACTGGCGCGCACCCAGCTTAAACCTGCGTATTGAATATGAAAGAACAGCTGCTTGTCCTCGATCATCTGACCTTGGCCTACGATACGCCGGAAGGCGTCGTGCCTGTGGTCAACGATCTCAGCCTTACCCTGCGCCGCGGCCATATCGGTTGTCTGCTGGGCGCCTCGGGCTGCGGCAAAACCACTATATTGCGCGCGGTCGCCGGCTTCGAGCCGCTGCGTGCCGGCACCATACATTTGGGCGGCAGGCTGCTCTCCAGCCCCGGCGATTCCGTCGAGCCCCAAGACCGGCATGTGGGCATGATGTTTCAAGACTACGCCCTCTTCCCGCATTTGAATGTGGAAGGCAACATAGCCTTTGGGCTGCGACGCTGGGAAAAAGACCGCCGCCTGAGCCGCTTGCGCGAGCTGCTTGAACTGGTTGGGCTGGAAGACGCCCGCCACCGCTTTCCGCATGAATTGTCAGGGGGCCAACAGCAGCGTGTGGCCCTCGCTCGGGCGCTGGCGCCTGAACCTGAATTGCTGTTGCTTGATGAGCCGTTCTCGAACCTGGACGTCGACACGCGCGAACGCCTGGCGTTCGAAGTGCGCGATATCTTAAAGAAGACCGGCCATACCGCACTGCTGGTCACCCACAACCAGGCCGAAGCTTTCGCCATTGCCGACCGCATCGGCATCATGCAAAGCGGCAATATCGTGCAGTGGGACACCCCTTACGCTCTGCACCATGCGCCGGCCACGCCGTTTGTGGCCGACTTCGTGAAGCGCGAAGTGTTGATGGCTCAACGCGCCCAGGCGTATCAGCGCGGGCTCGCGGCCGAGTAAGCCGCGGGCGCGAGCGACCTCAATCGTCTTCCAGGCCCACACCCAGCTCGCTGCACTTACGGCTCAGCGTATTGCGGCCTATGCCCAGGCGCAGTGCCGCTTCCACACGCCGCCCTCTGCAATGGTCGAGTGCCGCTGCAATCAATACACGTTCGAACTCGCGAGTCAGCGTTGCCATGACTGCGGGCTCGTTGCCTTGAAGCCGCACCAACACGTCGTCTCGAAGCAGCTCGCTCCACATTGCGGTGGGTTCCAACTCATCGGCCGCGACCGGCCCGTCCTGGGCCGCCGGTAACCGCCCCGGCCCGGGCGCGATATGGCTGCTTTCGCTTTCCAGGATTTCAGGCGGAAGGTCTTTAGGCTCCACCTGAGGGCTCGACGACATGACGCTTAGCCACTGACAGAAATTCTCGAGCTGCCGAATATTGCCCGGATAGTCGAACGCCGCGAGGGCTTCCATGGCTTCCGGCGTCAGGCGGCGCGGCGTAATGCCTAGATCGCGGGCGCTATTGCGCAGGAACAGTTCCGTCAGAGCAGGAATATCTTCCTTACGTTCGCGCAAAGGCGGCAGACGCAACCGAATGACATTAAGTCGGTGGAACAGGTCTTCGCGAAAGCGCCCTTCCCCTACACGCTGTTCGAGCGGTTGATGAGTGGCCGCCACAATACGAACATCCGCGCGTATGGCTTGCGTGCCGCCCACGCGATAGAAGCTGCCTTCGGCCAGCACGCGCAGCAGCCGCGTTTGCAGATCGAACGGCATATCGCCGATTTCGTCGAGGAACAAGGTGCCTCCGCGTGCCTCTTCGAAACGCCCTCGCCGCTGCTGTGTCGCGCCCGTGAAGGCGCCCCGCTCATGGCCAAACAACTCGGCTTCGAGCAAGTCTTTGGGAATGGCCGCCGCGTTGACCGCAACGAACGGCCCCGACGCGCGACTGCCATGCTGGTGCAACGCTCGGGCAATAAGCTCTTTGCCTGAGCCGGACTCTCCGGTGATCAGTACGGTGACGTTGGACGCAGCCAGCCGCCCGATGGCACGAAACACTTCCTGCATGGCAGGGGCCGACGACTGCATCATCGTACGCACTTCATGCGGATTGTGTTCCGAGTCTGGCACAGCACTCGCCGGCGCCGTGTCACGCCGCCCCGCCCGCTGTATGAGTGTGATGGCCGCGTTGATGTCGAAGGGTTTGGGCAGATAGTCGAAGGCGCCTTTCTGGAACGCTTCGACGGTACTGCTCAAATCAGTGAACGCCGTCATCACGATGACGGGCAGCTCCGGGTGTTGCTGCTTCACCTCGTGCAACAGCGCCAGGCCGTCGATGCCCGCCATACGAATATCTGTGACCAGCACCGAAGGCAACTCGTCTTGCAGCGCTTCAAGCATGTCCGCCCCGCCGACGAAGCTGCGTGCCGGCATGCCGGCACGCGCCAGCGCCTTCTCAAGCACCCAGCGAATGCTTTGATCATCATCCACGATCCATACGGGCTTCATGTCGCCTCCAGCGGCAAGATCATGCGAAATTCGGTACGCCCGGGCTTCGAGTCGCATTCCAGCAAACCGCCATGCTGCAAGACAAACTCTTGCGCCAGGCTTAACCCCAAGCCGGTGCCGGCCGCGCGCCCGGTAACGAGCGGATGGAAAAGCTTGTCGGCGAGCTCGGGCGGCACGCCCGGCCCGTTGTCGATGAACGAGACCACAACGGCAAGCGGCGCCTGTGCTTCGGCCAACAGCACCTGCCGGGCAACGCGAGTGCGCAGCGTGAGTTCGCGAGGCGCTGGGCCCGCCTGCTCGGTCAGGGCCTGCGCCGCATTGCGCCCGATGTTCAACATGGCTTGCAACAGCCGGGCAAAGTCGCCCGTCAGTTCAGGCAGCGAGGCATCGTAGTCGCAGCGTATGGCGACCGACGGGAACTCGGCGCGAACCAGCATCCGCACGCGCTCGCAGATCTCGTGAATATTCAGACGCTCACGGCGCAGGCTGGTGCCCTGCGGGGTAATGAGTCGGTCAACGAGGTGGGCGAGACGATCGGCTTCCGCGATCACCACGCTCGTGTACTCGCGTAAGGGGTGGGCGCCCAGCTCGGTGTCGAGCAATTGCGCCGCGCCTCGAATGCCCCCCAGCGGATTCTTCACTTCATGCGCCAGGTTTCGTAGCGTTTCCCGTTGTGCCGCGAGCTCCTTGCCCAGTTGCTGATGCCGTTCGTGCAACATGTGCTGCTCGATAATACGCACCTCAACCAACGCAGCCCACGGTTCGCCGCGCAAAGGCACGACGGCCACGTTCACGGGCACTGCGGCGCCGTTACGGTTCACCGAGAGCGGCTGCCGCAGGATGCCGAAGCGGCCCGACACGGCCTGCATCAAGCGAGCTTGAAGCGTGTCGTCGTCGCCAAGCAAATCGGCGGCACACTGGCCGGTGAGCAATCGCCGTGAGCTGCCGAACAACTCTTCAGCAGCGGTGTTGGCGTGGTCGATGCGACCCTGCTCGTCCAATAGCAGCACGGCCGTCGACAAGAGATCATAGGCGCTGACGTCCATGCCGCGTTTCCGGTTCGGACGCGGGCCTCGCATACGCTGCGGCCCGCGCCTTGCGCTTACAGGCTGTAGTACATGTCGAACTCGATCGGATGCGTGGTCATGCGCAGGCGCGTGATCTCGGCCATCTTGAGTTCCAGGTAGGCATCGATCATGTCGTTGCTGAACACGCCGCCACGGGTCAGAAATTCGCGATCGCGGTCGAGCGCATCGACCGCTTCTTCCAGCGACGCGCAAACGGTGGGGATCTGTGCATCTTCCTCGGGGGGCAGGTCGTACAGGTTCTTGTCGGCCGGATCGCCTGGATGCACCTTGTTCTGCACGCCGTCGAGCCCCGCCATCATCAGGGCAGCGAACGCCAGGTACGGATTCGCCATGGGATCGGGGAAGCGCGCCTCGACACGTCGGGCTTTGGGGCTGCCGACATAGGGAATGCGGATCGAGGCCGAGCGGTTGCGCGCCGAATAGGCGAGCTTCACCGGTGCTTCGAAATGCGGAACAAGACGCTTGTAGGAGTTGGTGGCGGGGTTCGTGAGCGCATTCAAGGCACGTGCGTGCTTGATGATGCCGCCAATGTAATACAAGGCGAATTCCGAAAGCCCTGCATAGCCGTTGCCGGCGAACAAGTTCTGGCCGTCTTTCCAGATCGACTGGTGGACATGCATGCCCGAGCCGTTGTCGCCCACAATGGGCTTGGGCATGAAGGTGGCGGTTTTGCCGTACACATGCGCCACATTGCGCACGGTGTATTTCAGAATCTGGTTCCAGTCGGCACGTTCGACCAGGGTGCTGAAGCGGGTGCCGATTTCAAGCTGGCCAGGGCCGGCCACTTCGTGGTGATGCACTTCCACCGGAACACCTTGCTGCTCAAGCAGCAGGCACATTTCGGAGCGCATGTCGGCGAAGCTGTCGATGGGCGAGACTGGAACATAGCCGCCCTTATGGCCGGGGCGATGCCCCAGATTGGCGCCGTTCATATCAAGGCCGCGCGACCAGCCACCTTCGTCGGAATGGATCTTGACGAAGCTGCCCGACGGGTTGTCGTCCCAGCTCACGCCGTCGAACACGAAAAATTCCGGTTCAGGGCCGAAGTAAGCCGTATCACCCAGACCGCTCGACTTCAGATACGCTTCGGCGCGTTTGGCGATGGATCGCGGATCGCGGTCGTAGCCCTTCATATCCGAGGGCTCGACGACATCGCACGTGAGGATCAGCGTGGTTTCTTCGCGGAAGGGATCAATGCGCGCCGTGCCGGCTTCGGGAACCAGCACCATGTCGGAGGCTTCGATGCCCTTCCAACCCGCAATCGATGAACCGTCGAACATCACACCGCTCTCGAGCCTTTCTTCATCGACGGTATGGGCGGGAACGGTAAGGTGATGCTCCTTGCCCAGCGTGTCGGTAAACCGGAAGTCGACAAAAGCGACCTCACTCTCGGCGATCATTTTGAGGACATCTTGAGGGGCGGACATATAGACTCCTGAACCATGTTTGTGCGGAAGGGACACGGGCTACAAAGCAACGACCATGCCAACTTTTTAGCCATGACGGGCGGCGATGCGTGCGCAATGCCCCGGTTCGCAGCGTCTGTGGCTCACCAAAACAGTGCATGATGCACCATAAAGGTGCACATTTTAGTGCACGCCGCGAAGCCTTAGCCGTCTAGTCCAGAAATTCCTGCAACACATTGTTCAGATATCGCCACCCCAGATCGGTGGTGCGTATGCGGCCCTGTGCAAGCGACACCCAACCCTTCTCTTCCAGGCGTTGAAGCGTGGGCAATACCGCTGTGATGGGCAGCCCGGTATGCGAGGGGAACAGCCCCATGTCGACGCCCTCTTTCAGCCGCAAGGCGTTCAACATGAATTCGAATCCGAGGTCCTGTGGCGGCACCACGTTCTCTTGGGAGATATGGCTGCCGTCGCGCTGCATGGCGCGCGCCATCCAACTCTCGGGATTGCGGTGCCGGGCCTGACGAAGGATGCGGTCATGAAATGAAAGCTTGCCGTGCGCCCCCGGCCCAAGGCCCAGGTAATCGCCGAATGTCCAGTAATTCTGGTTGTGCAGGCTGCGTTCGCCTCGCCGGGCGTAGGCCGAGACTTCGTACTGCTCCCAGCCACCGGCGGCGGTAGCCTCGATAATGTGCTCGTGCATGCGCGCCGAGAGGTCGTCGTCGGGCAACGGCGGCGGGTACTTCGCGAACACGGTATTCGGTTCTAGCGTCAGGTGGTAGAGCGACAGGTGGCCGGTACCGAACGCCATGGCCGTGGCCAGGTCATGTCGGCACGCTTCGAGCGTCTGGCCGGGTAATGCATACATTAGGTCGAGGTTCACGCGCTCAACCGCGTTTTGGGCCATCTCGATGGCAGCCCGCGCCTGTTTGCTATCGTGAATGCGGCCCAGGGCCACCAATGCGTCATCAGAGAAACTCTGTATGCCAAGCGACAAGCGAGTAATGCCGCTGTCGGCATACTCTTTGAAACGCCCGGCTTCGGCCGTGCCCGGATTCGCTTCCAGGGTGATTTCAGCGTCGGGCAACAGATTCAGGCAAGCGCGCAGCGACGCCAGCAGGCTGTCGATGGCTTTGCCCGAGAGCAAGCTTGGCGTTCCCCCACCGATAAAGACAGAGATGACCTGCCGGCCCCAGATCAAGGGCAGCGCCTGTTCGAGATCGGCTTGAAGGGCTGCTAGATAGTCTGCTTCGGGGATTTCGCCCTTTGCTTCATGGGAGTTGAAGTCGCAGTACGGGCACTTGCGCACACACCAGGGCACATGGACGTACAGCGAAAGTGGCGGCAGCGGCCGCCGGCCCAAGCCATGGCCGGCTGCGGGACGTACGCGAGGCGGCTCGGCGCTCACTCGTGGTACTTCGATCATGCCGAAGCCTCGCGCATGCGCTTCAAAAGTGCGGCCAGCGCCTTCGCGCGATGACTGCTACGGTTCTTCTCGACCGGATCGAGCTCGGCCACGGTACAGCCACGCTCGGGCAACCAGAAATGCGGGTCATACCCGAAGCCGTTGTCGCCGCGTGGCGTTGCAACGACCTCGCCATACCAACGACCTTCCGCAACGAGCGGGCACGGATCATCAGGCCCTTCAAGGTAGGCCAACACGGCCACATAGTACGCACGATGATCGTCAACGCTTTTCAGGTGACTGAGCAGGCGCAGGTTGTTGGCCAGATCAGACTTTTCTCCACCCCCCATGCTCGCATAGCGCGCCGAATAGACGCCCGGTGCGCCGCCCAGGGCGGGCACACACAGGCCCGAATCATCGGCCAATGCCGGGCGACCCGTGTGTTGGCTGGCGTGGCGGGCCTTCGCGATGGCGTTTTCAATGAAGGTCAGATGCGGCTCTTCCGCCTCTGAAACACCCAGGGTGCCCTGGGCAATCATCGTGATGCCTGCTTCGCCCAAAATGGCGGAAAACTCGCGCAGCTTGCCCGCATTGTTCGATGCGAGCACGACTTCGCGTGCAGGCGCTTCCTTTTGCATCTGTGTTCTCCTGAATAGCTGCCCCATTGTAAAACTCGAACGTGAACCTACGCCTGCGCCGCCTCATCGAGCACACGCTTTTGCTCTTCGACGAGTGTGCTGATGCCTGCCTCAGCCAGATCCAGCAAACCAGAGAGCGCCGCACGGTCGAACGTCTGCCCTTCCGCAGTGCCTTGTACTTCAACAAAGTGGCCGGCACCGGTCATCACAACATTGACGTCGGCGCCGCACCCGGAGTCTTCGACATAGTCGAGATCCAGCAAGCGATGCTCATCGACCACGCCCACCGATACGGCCGCCACGTGATCACGCAAGGGATTGCGGCTAATGGCACCGGAGCGCAAGAGGCCCTGCACGGCCAGTGCTGCCGCCACCCATGCCCCCGTGATCGCGGCGCAACGCGTGCCGCCGTCCGCCTGAAGCACATCGCAATCCAGATGCAGAGTGCGTTCGCCTAGTGCGGGCAGGTCGAAGACGGCCCGAAGGCTGCGGCCAATGAGGCGTTGAATCTCTTGCGTACGCCCGCTTTGCTTGCCGCGCGCCGCCTCACGGTCGGAGCGGGTGTGTGTGGAGCGCGGAAGCATGCCGTACTCGGCCGTGACCCATCCTTGGTTTCGCCCCTTAAGAAAAGGAGGCACTCGGTCGAGCACGCTCGCATTGCACAACACCCGGGTCTCGCCCATCGCAATAAGCACCGAGCCCTCGGCATAACGAGTAAAACCCGTTTGTATGGTCACAGGGCGAAGCTGATCGGCACGACGCCCGAAAGCCCGTACGGCCGCAGTGCCGGAGGAATGTGGAGAAGATGACGACACGGTGACTCCTGAATCGAAAGCAGAAAGCCCGATTCTCTCACGCCGCTTTGGTGCTTGCGGCCGGCACAACCTTACAATGATTCTTTTCCGACCCTTCGCTTACCCCTTCAGGACCTCTATCATGATACGCAGCATGACCGCTTTCGGCTCTGCCAAGGCTGAAACCGGGCACGGTACCCTCACCGTCGAGATCCGCAGCGTGAACAGCCGCTTTCTAGACTTGAACTTCCGCTTGCCGGAAGAGCTGCGCATGCTTGAAACGACATTGCGTGAACTCATCTCGCGCAGCATCACGCGCGGCAAGGTCGATATCCGTGCAAATTTCGCCCGTAAATCGGTACAAGACTCCGCCGCCCTCGATACCAGCGCGCTGGCGAAAGCGGCTGAACTGCTTGCCGCCGCGCGCGCCATCATTCCCGATGTGCAGGCGCCGCGCCTCAATGAGCTGCTCATCGGCGCAGGCGGCAGTGGCGAACCGCTAGACCCCGAAGCCTGGAATGCCATGGCGGCCGAGGCCGGCAGCAAGGCCCTCGCCGACTTGCAAGCGGCCCGCGAACGCGAAGGTCAGCGGCTCGCCGGCATCATGATCGAAAGCGCAGCGGGTATGAATCGCATCGTCGAAGAGGTCGAGGCGTCGCTTCCCGTGATTCTGGAAGAACACCAGCAAAAACTCGCGCAGCGGTTAAAAGATGCACTGCTTGCAGCGAGCCCTGAAGGATTCGCGCTCATCAGTGGCGAAGAGCTCTCGGCCCGGATTGCCCAAGAAACTTCGCTATTTTCGCTGCGCATTGATGTCGCCGAAGAACTGGCCCGGTTGCGCTCGCATATTGCCGAACTGGAACATATCCTTCACAGCGATGCGGGTCAGGGCTCCCAGCCGGTGGGTCAGGCTTCCCTGTCGGCGGGTCGGAAAGGTGGCAGCGCCGGCAAGCGGCTCGATTTCCTGTTCCAAGAAATGAACCGCGAAGCCAATACACTGGGGTCGAAGGCTGGCGCCCTAAGCATGACTCGCTCAGCCATCGATCTGAAGTTGCTTATAGAACAGATGCGCGAGCAGGCGCAGAATATCGAGTGATGGTTGCTTAGATCAAAGACTGGGCATTTGCCGATGGCAACGGCCTTCATTACGGCACAAAAGTTCCGGCATCAGTAGGTGCCGTGGGTGGTGGGTTAACTGGCGTGGCCGGCGCGGGAGCCAGTGCGGCTGCACGGGCTAAAGCAGGCGCAGCACTCGGGTTTTTAATGGCAGGGCCTGTTGGCGCTGCCTGGAGCTACAGTCGGCTACGACAGCCGCATACGTCCGTAACTTGCGTACAATTCTCCTAATGAAAGCCGTTTTCGTCGAACTGCCCGCCTTCACCCGTTACCGGGCCGATTACCTAGACGACGAGCATTTTCGTAGCCTACAAGTAGCCATGATGAAAAACCCAGAGGGTGGCGACGTCATAGAAGGTACGGGCGGCCTGCGCAAGTTGCGGCACGGTGATCCGCGCCGAGGCAAGGGTAAACGAGGCGGTTTGCGAGTGATCTATTACTGGTGGGGCGGCGGCTCGCAGTTTTGGCTTTTCACCCTGTACGACAAGGACGAAATGGCCGATTTGAATCCCGACGAGAAGAAGGCGCTCAAGGGTATGTTGAAAGTAGAATTGGAGGCGAGGCGATGAAAAAGCGGAACCTGTTTTCAGAAATCACTGAGGGCTTCGACGCCCTGGCGAACGCACGCGCCGGTAAGCAAACACTGCGTACGCACGAGGTAGAAATCAACCCCGCACCGGAGGTAACCGCAGCCGAACTGACGGCGCTGCGCGAGCGCCTGAACCTATCGCGCCCTGTGTTTGCGCGCTACTTGCGCACCAACCCACGTACTCTGGAAAACTGGGAACAGGGTCGTGCTAAACCCAACGCCCAAGCCGCCCTGCTGATCCGTCTGGTCGAGAAGTTTCCCGACACTATGAAGCGACTGGCGGAGGTATGAAACGCCCGCGGCTCGCCAGCGCGAACAACGGCCGCGCGTCGGAGAGGGCGATGGGTCTCGTCATTGCGCAACATCATCAAAGGCGGTGAGTTCCTGCTCCAGTTCAGTGGGGCTGATCCACCAAGGCAATCGTCCTGAGACGGAAACGCGCCGGCGCCGGGGAAGCATCGGAGACTGTCAATGTCCACCTCGACCGCAGCGCCCTTGTTGGCCAGGCGCTGACCGATTGACGAACGTAACCTTTGCCGTTACTATAAAAATATGATTAAGTCGCTTGCTTGTCGCGATACAGGGCTGTTCTTCTCTGGAAAGCGCATCGCTCGTTTCGTGGCGTTTGAGGCGACTGCAATGCGCAAGCTGCAGCAACTCCATGCTGCCCCGAATCTGGATTTTCTACGGGTGCCCCCAGGCAACCGTCTGGAAGCCCTTTCAGGAAATCGTGCCAGGCAACACAGCATCCGCATCAACGACCAGTGGCGAGTGTGCTTCGTTTGGGAAGCAGGTCATGCCTGGCAGGTCGAGATCGTGGATTACCATTGAT
>CAZPYF010000049.1:7734-12327 GCA_964590015.1 uncultured Burkholderiaceae bacterium | reverse complement strand
GGTTCGATGGCCAATGCCGCTCACGTGATTGGCGCCCTCGTGCTTACCGTGATGTCGCTTGCGGCGGCTGAAGTCGCACGCCCGTTGCGATTCCTGCTGATTCCGCTGGGGCTGGCCTTATGCGTCACGCCATTCGTGTACAACGCCGGAAGCGCCCACGCTGTGGCGAGCATCGTGGCAGGCGTCGCGCTGGCAGCGTTAAGCATACGGCGAGGCGCGATCAAGGGCCGCTACGACCGCTGGACCAGCCTGATCGTCTAGCCTTTTCCCCCTAAACCACCGCCCAGTATGCCGCGCGCGAACACGCCGGCGTACTGGCTCTGCACTGACTCGAGCGGGTATAACGGGGGCCATGGTTATCGCATCGCGATGCATGACTCCGGAGAACGACTTTGACTACCCGTATGAATTTATCGCCCACCGACCCCACCGACTCTTCCCACGCAGCGCGTCCGTGGCAAACGCTGATTTCTGCGTTGGATCTGCAGCCTCACCCCGAGGGCGGCCATTATCGGGAAGTATTCCGGTCACAGCAGACCGTGGTGTTCAACGACGTAAACCGGTGTGCCGGCACGTCGATCTACTACCTGCTTGCAGAAGGCGCCTTTTCTGCGTGGCACCGCATCGACGCCGACGAAACGTGGTATTTCCACGCCGGCTCCACGCTGGCGCTTCATGTATTGCAGCCCAATGGCGAGCTGGTGACATATCGCCTGGGAAACCCGCTGACGCATGAAGGCACCGTCTTCCAGGCGGAGGTACCGGCCGGGCATTGGTTCGCCGCGGAACTCATCGAGCCCGACGACTTCGCGCTGGTGGGCTGCGCGGTCGCACCCGGCTTCGAGTTCGCAGGCTTTGAGCTCGCTGACGAAACCATACTAGCCGACGCCATACTGCGCCACGGGAAGGCTGTACAACGCCTGCTGTAAACCCTGCTTGAAGCTGCAATCTTTTCAGATTAAAAAAGTTGTAAGATAAAATTATTCCCGCCGCGCATCGCGGCGCCCGCAGCCGCTAGAGGGTGAACAATGGGCATGACACGCAGAGGTTTCATCAAAGGCTGTACGGCCGCGGCAGTAGTAGGGGTTCCCGCCTTCCACAGCGCACAGGCCTGCACATCACAACAGGCGCTCCTGCCTGAACACGTCGAAAAATCAATCAAAGCCAGCTTCGGCGGCGGGTTCTCTTTGCATGCCCATCGCCGCTCGGGCGGCCTCACCTATGCCAACATCGAACACCGTGGCAACCACTACACGGTAGCCTCTACTGACCTGTTCGACTGGGCCATCGTCAGCACTGTTTAATCCCTCGGGGAACCTTCTGTGTCGGAAATAAAACGCATCCGTATCCATCCCGGTATTGGTATCGCTCGCCTGGGCGATAGCGACGAGTTTTTCATCGGCCCGGAAGCGCCGGGCATCGTGGTCGACCCAGGCGGTAGCGGCGGCCCGGGCCCGACGGGCGGCACCTATCGTGACAGCCAGGCACGGCTCAAGCGGCAAGCCCAGCGGTATCGCGTGTACGCCTACGATGCCGACGATAACGTGATCGGCGAGCTCACCTCAGATCCGAACAAAGTTCGCTCGATGCGGTGGCGAGTGCATGTGCGCAACATGAAGGCGGCCAACTATGCGTTCCAGGGCCCTTACCTGTTCGACCCCGATAAGCTGCGCAACCCGTCGATCCAACCTGGCAAAAAGCCCATCGAGCGCGACCAGCTCATTATTGATCCGGGCGTGCATGCCATCAGCTCCGGGCACAGCGAACAGGTTGTGATGAAAGGCGATGTGTTCACGGGCGTTGAGAAGGGCCAACTGCCTGGCGCGCTACGCTTCGAAGGCTATACGCCAAAAGACGTCTCGCAAGACGTCGAAGTCACGTACAAGGCGGCACGAGACATCGAACTGGGGCAACTACGGGTGGATTCCGAAGGCCGTCTGTTGTTCGTTCCCGCTCCCGGCAAGGGCGATTGCGTCACTACACCTAGAGTGGCGCTGTCGAACCCCAGCGAAACGGTGAACGCACCCAACGGGCCAGAGAATGGCGAAAATCCGCTCACGAACCAGTTCGCCTACTTCAATGTTCCCGGCTGGTGGGACGACACCTGTGGCGGCGAAATCGACGTCACGGTGACTCTGGCCGACGGCACCGTACTCAGTACGCGCGACAACGTCGCTTCAGAAACCGACGACGGCCGGCGCAATCCGCAGCGTGGGGCGTGGATCATTACCGCCCCGCCCAAGTTCGCGCCGCATATGTACCACGTGGTCTCGATTCTTGATCGCGTCTACGAGGCGTTTCCCGAAGCCTACCCCTACGCTGGCCAGAAAACCGACTTCTATCGCGATATCTACCCCATTTTCAATAGTGCTGTGAACTATGGATGGGTCAGCGCCGAAGCTGCCGGGGTGGCCGGCACGGTGCAGGGCGCCGCCCACGGCCCCACGCAACCTGGCAATCTGTTGAACCCGGCCTACATGGCGGCGTTTACCGACCCTTCGGAACAGAGTAAGCCGTTGCGTCAATGGATCTACGGGCTCATGCGCCACGCACCGGGCAACCGCAACCGGCTGGTCGATACCATGCTGCCCGCCCCGCCCCAACGGCCCACAAGTTGGAAGAATGCCGAATTTCAGCGCCAGGAGAACCCGGCACAGATGCCTAAGCTTTGGGGTTCGGGCGGGCGCCCTGCCCAGAACGAAGAGCTCGGCATACACCTTCCCGAACAGTTCCTGAGCCTCACCGACTGGCAGTTGAAGCGTTTGAAAGACTGGGCCGACGGCGACTTCGAGGTCGGCGAACTCATGCCGGCTACAGCGCTTGAGGCCTTACCTGTTAACGAACAGCCCCATGCTCTTGATGCGGCGGCCTTGCAGCCCACGATTGGGGGTGGGTTTCACCCGGGCATCGAATTTCCTTACCTTGTGCTGTATCGCGAGTTCTTTGCCGAGGCGTTCCGCGTGAACGACACCATTGAGCCGGGCGCCCTAGCGGCCTATATGTCGAGCCCCTGGCAAGGCGACTTCTGGTCGTGCAACGAAGCATGGTGGCCGACTCAGCGGCCCGATATCGTTTTTGACTACGACCCCGAGAAGAAAACGCGTACCTACAAAGAATGGTTCCGAGGGTACGACGAACAGGGCGAGCCGCTGTCTTCCACCGACGGCTACGAGCAGATGGCGTATGCATGGCCCAAGCTCGGCATGGTGTTGCCTCTGCGAACCGCTAACGGCGATTTCGTTCGCGACAACGGCCAGATCGTCTACGTTGAACAGGAACGCGACCCGGCGCTGAATCGCCCACCGCAGAAGTAGTCGGTGGTGGTATCGCGCGAAGCCGCGCCTGTGCCTTCGTGTTGGGACGTGATTATTGTGGGCGCGGGCCCAGCGGGCGCCGCTGCGGCCGCCACGCTGGCTCGGCTGGGCCAGCGCGTACTGTTGTTGGAAGAGCGTCGAGCCCCGCGCATCAAGCTCGGGGAATCGCTTCCGCCGAACGCGATCGGGCTCGTCAAACACTTTCTGGGCGATCCGGAAGACTCAGAACGCCTGCGCGACGTCTTTTTCAGAACGGCCGGCAATGTTGCCGTATGGGCCGGCGACGAGGCGCAGGTCGGCGACTTTTTCTTTACGTCGAGCGGGCACGGCTGGTGTGTCGAGCGCATGGCGTTTGATGAAGCCTTGCGACGCGCGGCCGTCGAAGCCGGCACCACGCTACTGACGGGCGCCCGTTTCCTGTCATCCGCGCGCAGCACCGACGCCGCCTACACCTGGCAGGTTGAGGTGGCGACACGCACGGGGCAAGATCTTCTGCATCAGTGCCGCTATCTGATCGACGCTTCCGGGCGCCGAGCGATCGTGGCCAAGACACTCGGCGTGCACGACGCCGATACCGACGACCAACTGTTTGCGTATGCGCAGTGGTTTTCGCTACAGGGCGATGATGAAGATCGCTACACCCGCATTGAAGCGGTCGCTCACGGTTGGTGGTACAGCAACCGCTTGCCGCGCACTGAAGGTGAAGACTCCCACAGACTCGTCATCATGCTTTCCGATGCCGACCTGCCGCAAGCCAGGCAGGCAGCTCGACCCGAGGGCTACGAGTTATTGCTAGGCGAGACCACACATATCGCCCCCCTGCTCGCCCAGAAAGGCTACCGAGCCAACGGAACCCTGCGCGGGGCGCCGGCCAACAGTCGCAGGCTGCTTTCTTTTTGCGGCGACGGCTGGCTAGCTGTGGGCGACGCAGCCCAGGCGTACGACCCGCTGTCGTCGCAGGGCATCGACAAAGCGCTGCGATCAGCCAGCCATGCGGGGCATCTGGTTCATTACGCGCTTTCTGAGCGTGCGACGGATTTGACCGAGCTTGGCGCCGACACCCCCTATCTGCGTCAGTACGCCGCCGAGCAAGACCGGCTCTGGCGCACCTACCTGTCGCGGCGAGACTACTATTACGGCCTACAACCGCGGTGGGAAGACGAGCCATTCTGGCAGCGCCGTCGCCGACGGTAGGTGGGAACGGCTGAAGTACACTGAGCAAGAAAGCCGCAGAAGGAACGCACTACACCATGGCCGTGAACGAAACGCCCACCCTTCA
>CAZPYF010000049.1:0-7634 GCA_964590015.1 uncultured Burkholderiaceae bacterium | reverse complement strand
AAACTGGTGGCGCGCTTTGCCACCGAATTCCAGGCGCTCGATAGTCTTCGTGTCGCCGAGGCGCTGGATCGGCGCCTGCAGTCTGAAGGGCGTGCATTAGACGTGTTCGTGCAAGTCAACACATCGGGGGAAGCCAGCAAATTCGGCCTGCCGCCCGACGAGGTCGGCGCTTTCCTGAAGAAGCTTCCGGCGTACTCGTCGCTGCGGGTGAAAGGCTTCATGACGCTCGCGCTGTTTTCAGCCGAGGCGGAGCGCGTACGTGAGTGCTTCGTGCTGTTGCGCGAACTGCGCGACCGGCTGCGCCAGGAGGCGCCGGCTGACGTACAGCTTGACGAACTATCGATGGGAATGTCGGGCGACTATGAGATTGCCATTGAAGAAGGTGCTACGGTGGTGCGCGTGGGGCAAGCCATATTCGGCGCACGGGCCACGCCAGACACCTACTACTGGCCCTCGCCCGGCGAAGACGGCATCGCGAAGGCATAACCGCCCCGCCCTCTTTGGGCTGCGGCCCGTGCCATAGGCCCATGGCCGCACGTCGACAAAACTACTTTTCGCTCGCCTGGTTCAACCGTGCCAATAACGGTTCCGGCAACGACACGGCTCCCACATCCAGAATATCGTCGAGCTGCTGAAGCGTGGTGGCGCTTGCAATCGGCGCGGTAACGCTGGGCCGATTCAGCAGCCATGCCAGCGCCACTTGTGCCGGTGACGCCGAAACTTCACCGGCCACTGCCAAGAGTTCTTTCAATATTCTCTGGCCGCGCTCGGTGAAATAGCTTTGGAGGAAATCCGCGCGAGCACTGCCCTTCAAGTCTTCAACGCTGCGGTATTTACCGGTTAGAAAGCCGCTCGCGAGCGAGAAGTAGGTCACGACCCCGACGTCATGCTCTTCTGCGAGACTGGCAAGCCCAGCTTCGAAGTCTTCGCGATCATGCAAGTTGTACTGCGGCTGAATGACCTCGTATCGCGCCAGCCCGTGCTCGCTGGATACCTCGAACGCTTGCTTCAGACGCTCGGTGGAGTAATTGGAGGCCCCAAGCGCGCGAACCTTGCCTGCCTTCACCAGCTTATCGAACGCCGTGAGCGTTTCTTCCAGCGGCACGGCTTCATCGTCGAGATGCGCGAAATAGACGTCGAGGTAATCGGTGCCCAGACGCTTCAGCGAATCATTTACCGCCGCTTCAATGGTTGCGGCTGAAAGGCCCTTGCGGCCTTCCAGCATTCCCACTTTGGTCATCAGCACGATGTCATCGCGCCGACCACGCTGTGCCAACCACTGACCGATGACGGTTTCAGACTCACCACCGCTCAGGCCTGGGGCCCAAGCCGAATACACGTCGGCTGTGTCAATGGCGTTGAAGCCGCGTTCGACGAAGCGATCAAGCAGCTTAAAGGAAGTCGCCTGGTCGGCTGTCCAACCGAAGACGTTGCCGCCGAACACCAGCGGCGCGACCTCGATACCGGAACGGCCTAGCGTACGTTTCTTCATCCTCAGTACTCCTTTACATTCGTTAGCCGGCAAGCCATCTTGCATGGAGATGAAGTCAACGCTTCATCGCCTCGGCGATAAGTTCGATCGAGCGCAAGCGAGCCTCATGCTCATAGACGTCGGAGACGATCATCAGTTCGTCGGCGCCGGTTTCAGCAATAAACGACTCCAACCCCTCACGCACCGTATCGGCCGACCCTACTACCGTACGGGCCAGCATGTGCAGAGCCTGTGCCTTCTCGCGCGGTGCCCAGTAGCTTTCAATATCGTCAATAGGCGGTTTACTCAAGCCGCGCCGCCCGCCCGCCAGATCGGCGAACGACATTTGTTGCGTGGTGGCCAGGCGTGTTGCCTCAGCGTCGGTATCAGCAGCGATCACATTAATTCCAGCCACGGCGTAGGGCCGATCGAGCTGCTCCGAAGGCTTGAAGCGGCTACGGTAGATTTCGAGCGCCGGCAGCAACATGTCGGGCGCGAAATGCGAAGCAAAGGCATACGGCAGCCCAAGCTCGGCAGCGAGCGACGCCCCAAAATTGCTGGAACCCAGGATCCACAGCGGCACGTTCGTTCCCGCGGCTGGAACCGCAACGATACGTTGGTCGGGCACAGCCGGCGCAAGAAACGCCTGAAGCTCCATCACGTCTTGCGGAAATTGGTCTGAGGCATTAGGCGCGCGGCGCATGGCACGTACCGCGATCTGATCGGTTCCTGGTGCGCGGCCGAGACCGAGGTCGATGCGCCCGGGAAAGAGCCTCTCTAACGTGCCGAACTGCTCAGCGATGATGTAGGGGGCGTGGTTGGGCAGCATGATGCCGCCGGCGCCGACCCGTATCGATTTCGTACCACCGGCGATATGGGCGATGACGATCGAGGTCGCTGCGCTCGCAATACCGGCCATGTTGTGATGTTCAGCGACCCAGATGCGCTTGTAGCCCCACCGCTCCGCATGTGCGGCCAAATCGCGGGCATTGTGTAGCGCAGCCCCCGCATCGGTGTCTTCCGTGATGCGGGCCAGCTCTAGGATGGACAATGGAATCATTTCAAATACTCCTGACGGCAAAATGCTCGAACCGAGCGAGCATTTGCACTGCAAACCATCTGTCAGTGTAGAGTATTGACACCAAGGGCGGGTCTGGGGGCACGCTGCCTGCTCGCGAGATGCACTGAACGCACATGAGCACTAGTGGAGACACCCGACCATGGAGAATTCGAAAGAGAGAGTGGGCCACCGCATTGTCATCGTGGGCGGTGGCGTAGCCGGGGTCGAGGTTGCTTCCGCACTAGGGCGGTATTGGAGCAAGAGGCGGCGCCGCACTCGCCGCGACACCCCACGCATCATTCTGGTGGATCGTGACTCAGCCCACGTTTGGAAGCCGATGCTGCATACCATTGCGGCCGGCACCCGCGATATCTCGCAGCAACAAACCACCTACTTGGCACAAGCACGAGAAGCCGGCTTCAACTATCAGCCGGGCGAACTCCAAGGGCTGGATCGCGATGCCAAAGAGATCATCATCGGCCCGATCCACGCGCCGGATGGCCGCTTGCTGGTGCGCCAGAGGCGGCTGGGGTACGACACGCTGATCATGGCACTGGGCAGCCAGGCCAACGATTTCGGCACACCCGGCGTCGCCGAGCACTGCCACAACATTGATTCACGCGGCCAGGCCGATGATTTCAACAAAGAGATCCGCGTGCGCATGCTGCAAAGCCAGGCTCAGGGCGGCAATCTATCGATCGCAATCGTGGGCGGCGGCGCAACCGGCGTCGAACTGGCCGCCGAACTCGTGCAGCTTACCGAGACGGCCGTTGCTTACGGCGCCCATGGCTTGACCGAGCGCATCTCCATCACGCTGATGGAAGGCGGGCCCCGATTATTGGCCGCCTTCCCCGAAGACATCTCGGCTGCGACCCGCACGAGGCTTGAGGCCTTGGGTATTAATGTAATGACCGATACGCGTGTCAGTGCAGCGGATGCCGAAGCGTTTATTCTGAGCGACGGCAAACGTGTGCCTTCCACTCTGAAAGTGTGGGCGGCCGGCGTTAAAGCGCCCGACTTCCTTCAGAACCTGGGCGGCTTGGAGAGCAATCGGAACAATCAGCTGATGGTCTTGCCCTCGCTGCAAACAACGCTCGACCCGGCTATTTTTGCCATCGGCGACTGCGCCAGCCTGATCCTGCCCGGCGCCGAGCGGCCCCTGCCCTCCACAGCGCAAGTGGCGCACCAGCAGGCGCGCCATCTGATTAAGCATCTTCCGGACTCTATCGCTCAAGGCAAACCGATTCCAGACTTTCGATATCGCGATCTCGGCGCTCTGGTGTCTCTGGGTGAATACGACGCGTATGGGTCATTAGGGAAATTCGGGCTCTTCAACGGCGTGACCATACGCGGCCGAATTGCGCAGTTCAGCCATGTCATGCTGTACCGCAGCCATCAGGCGCGGCTACACGGATTCTGGCGTGGCGGCTTGCTATGGCTGGTCGACATTTTGAACTCGCGGCTACGGGCGTCGATACGGCTGGATTGAAGGAATGCCTTCGCAACAAGCTCGGATGTAGAGCCAAAGTGTCGTTAGGACGGCTATAGACACCGCGCGCGAGGCGCGTGAGCCACCCTGCCCGGACATAGTGGACGGCCAGGTCGGCGGAGATGCCCAGTGACGCCAGATCGTGCGAGATCAGCGGTGTTCCCGGTGCCGGACGGGTGTAGAGTGCATTTAACTTGCTTGGAGTAGTCGTAGTCACACTACGAGTTTTATAACTTATTCAAATGGGAGTCATTTTGATTTAGCGTCGCTAATCGTAGCCACGCTACGACAATTACAACTTTCACGAATCCCAAGGGTTGCGCTCGCCCTGCCAGGCTACCGGGGTCACCGGTGAATTTGCACTGCCCTACACCTTCACCAGCTTCGCTGCCTCAGGATCATAGATATAGCCGGTGATGCTGCCATCCTTGATGCGCGTGACAGCCAGCGGCTCAAGCAAGGCGCGACAGTCTGGAAGCGCGCGTAGCTGATCTGACGTACGGTACTGATGCCGGCCAGTGGCAGGAAGAAACCGAAGTGATCGGGAAAATCTTTAAACGCACAGGCGACGGTCTCGCCGCTGGTCAGTGCTTCAGCCTCGAGGTCCGTACCATCGGTGGCAAGGATGAACTTAACCTTCGCCTTTGCAGTGGCCGGGCTGGCCTTGAGCGCCGTTAGCCCCTCCGCCACCTGCCCTGTGTCGCAGGTCAGGATGTGGATATTGTTTGTCTGGAGAACACCGCCGAGGTCGGATTTGTTCGACGCCCCCGCGCGCAAACGCTTAATGGTCGTGGCCTTGTTGCCGAAGGCTTCAAGGAAAGCATAGGGGAGCTCTGCGGAGTCAAAGGGCTGTTCCGCGAGGTCGGTGATGGCTTGTTCGATTTCGACGGCGTTCATGAGCGTACACCCCTCCGTTTCAACGTCAAGTCGTCATCGCCTGCCACCGAAAGGCGCGCCATTCAATACCCGCTTCTTTCTGGTACCGAACGGCAAGAATGGCGATGTTCTCCCCGTCGAAGCGATAGAGGGCGACATAGCCACTGTTGCCGAAGTCGATCGGCCCCTCCCGAAACTCGGGCTCCATGTCCTCTACCGGGCGACCGGCGCGTAGCTGATGGGCCAGAATTTTGACCCCGACCCGGATCGCCTTCACTGCGCGTTGCGCCGCGTCGGCGTCGTTGGGCGCGAGGAAGCGATAGAGCCGCTGCACATCAGTCAGTGCCGATGGCGTCCAGATCAGACGTGGCACTTGGGCAGCTCCGCATCCTGGCCGGCTTCCAGCTTCGCCAGCCAAGCGTCGGCTTCCTCAAGTGTCAGATGCAGGCCGGTACGCTGGTACTCTTCCCAGGCGCGGAGCGCGTCTTGTTTGAATGCCTCGCTCTTTTCCTCGCGCTCGACGTACTGCGCGATGGCTTCTCGCATGATCCAGTGCGATGTGCGCCGGCGGGCTTCGGCCAAGTGCTGGACGCGCCCTTTCAGCTCGTCATCGAGCTTGATGGATGTTGCCGTTGCCATGTAGCCTCCGTAGCAAAAGGTAATACCTCTTGGTACTATAGCCGCTCATGTCCTGCCGTCCACCCCGAGCAGGCCACGCTGAGTGTCCTGGCCTTGCTTTCCCCCGACCCGTCGCCTGGCGCGTCACTCCCACTCAATCGTGGCCGGCGGCTTACTCGACACATCGTACGTCACACGATTAATTCCGCGCACTTCGTTGATAATGCGCGACGACACGCGCTTCAGCAGCGCATACGGCAGTTCCGCCCAATCGGCCGTCATGAAATCGGTAGTCTGTACCGCACGCAGCGCCACCACATAATCATAGGTGCGGCCATCGCCCATCACCCCTACCGATTTCACAGGAAGGAAGACCACAAACGCTTGCGAGGTAAGGTCGTACCAGCTCTTGCCGCTGTTCTGGTCAAAGGTATTGCGCAGCTCTTCGATGAAGATGGCATCGGCTCGGCGCAGCAGGTCGGCGTACTCGGCCTTGACCTCGCCCAAGATACGCACGCCGAGGCCGGGGCCAGGGAACGGATGGCGATACACCATGGCGGGCGGCAAGCCCAGCGCAACGCCCAGTTTGCGTACTTCATCTTTGAAGAGTTCACGCAAGGGCTCAAGCAGCTTTAGATTCAGCGTATCGGGAAGGCCGCCCACGTTGTGGTGCGACTTGATCGCTACGGCCTTGCCTGTTTTCGAAGCAGCCGACTCAATCACATCGGGATAAATGGTGCCTTGCGCGAGCCAGCGTGCGTTCTTGAGGCGCCCGGCTTCGGCCTGGAAAACCTCAACGAACTCACGGCCGATGATCTTGCGCTTTGCTTCCGGGTCAGAGACACCCACGAGCTTGCTCATGAACTGTTCCGAGGCGTCGACGTGGATCACCTTGATGCCGAAATGGCCGGCGAAGGTGTCCATGACCTGCTGGGCTTCATTCAGGCGCAACAGCCCGTGATCAACGAATACGCAAGTAAGCTGGTCGCCGATAGCCTTGTGAATCAGGGCGGCGGCGACCGAGGAATCGACCCCGCCCGACAGACCGAGAATAACTTCGTCGCTACCCACTTGGGCGCGGATGTTCTCAACGGCTTCTTGCACGTAGTCGGGCATGTTCCAGTCGTGGGTGCAGCCGCAGATTTCGGTAACGAAGCGGTTGAATATGGCCTCACCCTGCGTGGTGTGAGTGACCTCGGGGTGGAACTGTAAGCCGTAAAACCCGCGCTCTTCGTCGGCCATGCCCGCAATTGCACAGCTGGGGGTGGAAGCCATGAGCTTGAAGCCGGGTGGCAAGGCAGTCACCTTGTCGCCATGGCTCATCCACACTTTCAACATGCCGTAACCTTCGGCGGTGTTGAAGTCTTGGAGCCCATCGAGCAATCGCGTGTGGCCGTGGGCCCTGATTTCGGCATAGCCGAATTCGCGTTGATCCGACCACTCAACTTTGCCGCCCAGCTGTAGCGCCATGGCTTGCATGCCGTAGCAGATACCCAGCACAGGCACACCCATCTCGAACACCCGGCTCGGCACCTTGAACGCTTCTTCCTGATAGGCCGACGCATGGCTGCCTGAAAGGATGATGCCCTTCAAGCCGGTTTGTGACTCGAGGAAGCTGTTATCAACATCGCCTGGGTGGATTTCGCAATACACACCGGCATCACGCACGCGGCGAGCGATAAGTTGGGTGACCTGTGAACCGTAATCAAGAATAAGAATGCGCTGATGCATGGCGAGAGGGCAAGGGAGGAATCAGAACGAAAAAAAACCGGCTGCGCTGGGCAGCCGGCATACGCCTTAGTCGGCGCGATAATTAGGTGCTTCTTTGGTGATCTGGACGTCGTGCACGTGGGATTCGCGCACGCCTGCCGCCGTGATCTCGACGAACTGAGCCTTCTGGCGCATTTCCTCGATGGTGGCGCAGCCGCAGTAACCCATCGAAGCCCGTACACCACCCACCAGCTGATAGATGATCGCGATGACGCTGCCTTTGTAGGCCACACGCCCTTCGATGCCTTCCGGCACCAGCTTGTCGACGTTATTACTGGGGTCTTGGAAGTAGCGGTCGGCCGAGCCGTCGGCCATGGCGCCCAGGCTACCCATACCGCGATAAGACTTGT
>CAZPYF010000048.1:6349-12512 GCA_964590015.1 uncultured Burkholderiaceae bacterium | reverse complement strand
TTCCGGCGGCCGTGGAGCTCGATCAATTTTCTGGCCTCGCACGACGGCTTCACCGGTTATGACGTCGTTTGCTACGAAGGCAAGCACAACGAAGCCAACGGTGACGGCAATAGCGACGGCCATTCTGAAAATCTCTCGCGTAACTGGGGGGCCGAAGGCCCTTCCCGCGATCGGAATGTGAACGCTACACGAGAGCGCGTTCTGCGATCAATGCTGGCTACTGTGTTTCTGGCCAACGGCACGCCGATGCTGCTGGCCGGCGACGAGCTTGGCAATTCACAGCACGGCAACAACAACGCTTATTGCCAAGACAATGAGATTTCGTGGATCGATTGGCGCCAGTTGGAAATGCCGACGGGGCGCGATCTGGCCCAGTTCGTGAGCGTGCTTGCCGCTTTGCGTCGGAAGCACGCGTCGCTGCGGTTGGACCGCTTCCTCGACAATAGTGCTGAAGTCGTGCCTGGCGTGGCACGCCAGCAGTGGTACGACATTGATGGATCGCTCATGAATGAGGAGGCCTGGGCGTTCGGCGAAGGCCGCGTGATGGGCTTGCGTCGTGCCTGCATGGGCGAAGACGGCAACGTCGAACTCTCGCTGGTGCTCGTGAACGGCGCCGACGATGACCTCGAATTCCACCTACCCGACTCGCCATGCCCTTGGCAGCGCGTGCTCGACACGACACAGCCCCGGGCGACGGCCGTGGCGGTGCAGGCGTCCACCGTTGTGGTCGGAGCCCATGCGCTCGTGTTACTGATGGGGTGCATCGAGCAGCCCGCTGAAGGGGAATGACATGCAGGAAGCTGCAATGTATGCGCACGGGGCCGTGCCTATGTCGGATGGGCGTGTGCGCTTTCGCTTCTGGGCGCCCGACAGCGACAGTGTGATCCTGCATCTCGAAGGCGAGGCCGTGCCGATGACAGCCGGCGATGACGGGTGGCATGAAGCAATGCCCAGCTGTGAGGCGGGCAGCCGCTACTGTTACGAGCCAGCTGGGAAGGGCCGTGTCGCCGACCCGGCTTCGCGGCTACAAGATGGCGACGTTCAGGGCCCCAGCGTTGTTGTCGCGCATGACCGCTATACGTGGAAGAACCCCGAATGGCGCGGACGCCCATGGCATGAGACGGTGTTCTATGAGGCGCATGTGGGCCTGCTGGGGGGCTTCGACGGCGTGCGCGAGCGCCTGCCGGAACTGGCCGACCTGGGCATCACTGCGCTGGAGCTCATGCCTATTGCCGACTTTCCGGGCCCGCGAAACTGGGGCTACGACGGCGTACTGCCCTACGCACCCGACCGGGCCTACGGCACGCCCGATCAGTTGAAAGCGCTGATCGACGCGGCTCACGGCCTGGGCATCATGGTGTTTCTCGACGTGGTGTACAACCATTTCGGCCCCGTGGGAAACATGATTCGTTCGTATGCCCCCCAGTTTTTTCGTGAAGGCACCGACACCCCATGGGGGCCCGCCATCGACTTTCATCGCCAGCCCGTACGCGACTTTTTCTCGGAAAACGCGCTGTATTGGTTGCGCGAGTATCGCTTCGACGGCCTGCGTTTCGATGCGGTGCACGCGATTCTCGACAAGGAAGAATGGCTATCGGAAATGGCGGTGCAGCTGCGTGACGGGCTTCCGGCGGAACGGTACGTTCATTTAGTGCTTGAGAACGACGACAACACGGCATCGCTACTGCGTAACGGCTACGACGCTCAGTGGAATGATGACGCCCATCACGTCATGCATCATCTCTTGACGGGGGAAGCGCATGGCTACTATGCCGCCTATGCCGAACGGCCCACCGACAAGCTGGCGAGAGCATTGGCGCAAGGCTTCATTTATCAAGGCGAGCCCAGCCCGGCCCACGATGGGCGCCCGCGTGGCGAGCCGTCGACCATGCTGCCGCCGACGTCGTTCGTGT
Source organism: uncultured Burkholderiaceae bacterium (assembly GCA_964590015.1). Taxonomy (GTDB): domain Bacteria; phylum Pseudomonadota; class Gammaproteobacteria; order Burkholderiales; family Burkholderiaceae_B; genus Yanghanlia. The sequence continues at coordinate 10,599 of CAZPYF010000048.1, read as the reverse complement.
TCTTTTTGCAGAATCACGACCAAGTCGGCAATCGTGCGCATGGCGAACGGCTTGCTACGCTCTGCCGCGCCCGCCCTGATGCACTACGGGCGGCTGTAGCGCTGCAACTTCTGAGCCCTTCCATTCCACTGCTATTCATGGGCGAAGAGCGCGGCGCCGAGACGCCGTTTCTGTACTTCACCAGTTTTTCCGACCCAGACTTTGCCGCCAAGGTGGTCGAGGGCCGGCGCTCTGAGTTCGCTGCCTTCCACGAACAGGGCGGAGCCGAGATACCCGACCCGAACCAAGAGTCAACCTTTGCAGCCAGCCGCCTTCCGCCGCCCGATACACCGCGTGCGCAGGAATACCGCGAGTTTTATCGGGAACTGCTTGCGCTGCGACGCGAGCACATCGTGCCGGAGTTGCATGACTGTGCCTGCGAGTCAGTAGATGTGGTGGCCGAGGGTTGCGTGGTGGCTCGATGGGTTTTCGGCAATGGAGTCCGGTTCGCCCTGTATTGCAACCTGTTTGACGAAACCGCAACACTGGCGGCGGCCGTGCCGGCTGACACAGAAACGGTCTTCTATGAAAGCCGAGGCGGTGTGGCCGCGGCACTGTTAAGCGGCCTTGTCCCCGGGCAATGCACCATTGCGACCCTTGCGGCACCGCATGGCGCCGACGCAGGGGAGCGTTCATGACGCAGTCTTCCGACGCCTTGTTGCAGCAGTTGGCGGACGAGGCGGGCTTACTTGTTGCGTGGCGCGATGCGCACGGCCGCGACCAACGTGTGGCCGTTGAGTCGTTGCGCGGCGTATTGGAGGCGCTGGCGTTACCCTGCGCCAGCGAGGCGCAGTGTCGCGAAAGCCTTGCTGCGCTACGCGCCGAGAACGCGCCCAGCGCCTCGCCGCCGTTGGTCATCGTAAAGCAGGGTTCGCCGGTGGTGATGCGTCGCTCGGGCTCACCGCACTATCGCCTGCAGCTTGAAGACGGCACGTTCATCATGGGCACCGCGCGCGATCTCGACGGCGGCCACGTGGCGATTCATGGTATCAACCGGCCGGGTTACCACACGCTGGAAATGGGGCGCGTTCGTACCACGATTGCCATCGTTCCCCGGCGTGCGCCCTCGGTCGAAGACGTCGTCGGCCACGAGCACGCCTGGGTGATCGGTGCACAGGTGTACAGCCTGCAGCGCGACGCAGCGCCGGCACAAACCGGCGGCACCATCCGCGCGTCGGTGCTGCCGGGCTGGCACGCGGGCGGCGACTATACGGCTCTCGCGACGCTCGCTCGGCAGGCGGCGGAACACGGCGCCGCAGGGCTGGCCATCAGCCCGGTGCACGCCATGTTCAGCGCTGACCCGCAGCGGTACAGCCCCTATGCGCCGTCGAGTCGTCTGTTTCTGAACGCAATGTATGCCGACCCGGCCGCTGTGCTGGGCGTCGATCGGGCCGCAGAGCTTTCCGCAGGTGATCGCCCTGAACTTCTTGATGCGAAGGGCCTGCTTAACTGGCCCGCCATTCAGGCGCAGCGCCTGGAGGTGTTCAGAACGCTATATGAGCGTTTCCGCGATGGCCGGACCGATCAGCTCGTTCAAGACTTTGAGGCGTTCCGGCAGGAAGGCGGCCGCGCACTGGCGGATCACGCCTGCTACGAAGCCTTGCACGCTCACCACGCAACGGTGTTGGGTGCCGGCCATGGTTGGCAGGACTGGCCTGCCGAGTTCCGCGACCCCAGCGGTTCTGCAGTAAAGGAATTTGTGCAACAGCACGCGCACGAAGTCGAGTTCCACGCGTTCTTGCAGTGGCTCGCCGCACGTAACCTGGCGCAGGCCCACGCTGCAGCGCGCGAAGCCGGCATGCCGATCGGTCTGCTGGCTGATATGGCGGTCGGTACGGACCCGCGTGGCAGTCACGCCTGGTGCCGGCAAGGGCAGCTGATGTCGGGAGTGTCGGTGGGCGCGCCACCCGACCTGTTCCAGCCGCAGGGTCAGAACTGGGGTCTTTCCGCCTTTTCCCCACGAGCCTTGTATCAGCACGGCTTTCAAGGGTTTATTGAGACGCTGCGCGCGGTACTGGCCCATGCCGGCGGCGTGCGTGTCGACCACGTGCTGGGCCTGGCGCGCATGTGGCTCGTGCCGGATGGAGCCGCGCCGTCTGACGGCGTTTATGTGCGCTACCCGCGCGACGAGCTCATGGACCTTCTGGTGCTGGAGGCCTGGCGCCACCGCGCCGTGGCGGTGGGGGAGAACCTCGGCACCGTGCCCGCAGACTTCAATGAGTCGCTGGAAACGCGTGGCGTCTACGGCATGAACGTCTTGTGGTTCGAGCAACAAGAAGACGATGCCGGCCAGAAGACATTCCGGCCGCCCCAGGTATGGCCGTCGCAGTCCATGGCCATGGTCACCACGCATGATCTGCCTACGGTCAGCGGCTGGTGGAGCGGCCGTGATATCGAATGGCAGGAGCGAATCGGTCAGAGCACAGCCGAAGAGGCATCCCAGCAGCATGCCGAGCGAACGGAGCAGAAGACGGCGCTATGGCAGGCCTTGCAGGATGCACGGTTGGCCGAAGGCGGCGCCGGCGTTCCAGAAGAGCCGCCCGTGGCCTCCGTGCTGGCGTACGTGGCCGGTGCCCCGGCTGAACTGTTCAGCGTGTCATTGGAAGACCTTTTGGGCCGAGTCGATCAGCCCAACGTGCCCTGGTCAGGCCCGCAAGATGCTCCAGAGGCTCCGCCTAACTGGCGGCAGGTGCTGTCACCCGGCGTTGAGCAGTTACTCACGGGTAAGCAGGTCGTCGACGTAATGCGCACTATCAACTGTGTTCGCGAAGAACAGTATCGGGCCGGGAGCCCCAAGCCATGAACCGTGACAACCGGCCTGACCGCGCACCGCGCGCCACCCTGAGGCTGCAACTGCATGCCGGCTACACACTCGATGATGCGCGAAGCGATCTGCCTTATTTCGCGCGCCTTGGGGTGAGCCATTTGTACCTTTCACCGCTGACCCGTTCCCGACCGGGTTCGATGCATGGCTATGACGTGATCGATCATGGCGTCATCGATCCGGAGCGCGGCGGCGAGGCGGCCTTGCGCCGCTTGGCTGAAGCCGCCGCTGAACGAGGCATCGGCATTTTGCTCGATATCGTGCCGAACCACATGGCTACGAGCCCCGACAACGCCTGGTGGTGGGATGTTCTGAAACACGGCCAGAGTAGCGCGCACGCCGCCTGGTTCGACATTGATTGGAATGCACCGACCGAGCCGGGCCGGGTGCTCGCACCCTTTCTCGGTCAGCCTTATGACGAGGCGCTGAGCGCCGGAGAAATCCGCTTGCAGTTCGAATCGGAGCGGGGCTTCCACATCGTGGCGGGAGGCGTGCCGTATCCGGTGGCTCCCGGCTCGCTGGACGAAGACGGAAGTCAACGCCAGGCCACGCTGGCGGCCTACGATCCGAGTAACGGTGAGGGGCGGCAACGCCTGCATGAGCTTCTGGAAAGGCAACACTATCGTTTGGCCGAGTGGCGCAGTGCCGCGCAAACCATCAACTGGCGCCGGTTCTTTGAAGAAAGCGGGCTGATCGGCGTGCGGGTGGAGCACGACGACGTCTTCGAAGCCGTACATGGTCTGGTGCTTCGGCTTTATGGCGAAGGGGTGATCGACGGGCTGAGAATCGACCATGTCGACGGCCTGGCGAATCCGCTCGCGTATTGCCGCCGGCTCAAGGGCGCCATGCAGGAAGCCGGCAAGCGCCGGCCTGCGGATGCGGCGATGCAGACACCCTGGATCGTGATCGAGAAGATCCTGGCGCCGGGCGAAGTGCTGGACGACCGCTGGGCTGTGAGCGGTACTACCGGCTACGATTTTGCGGCCGATGTGGGGGCACTGCAGCATGACGCGGGCGGCGCGCCCAAGCTCTTCCAGGGCTGGTCGCAAATCGCGCAAGATGACCGGCCGGCAGCAGCGTGGCTCACTGAGGCGCGCTCCGAATTACTGAGTCGGCATTTTCCGGCTGAACGCAACGCCATGCTCAATGTGCTTGCGCGATTGGGCGAGGGCGGTCCGCCCGGTTGGACCCGTGGTGCCATCGGCCGCGCACTTGACGCGCTGTTGAGCCACTACCCCGTCTATCGCAGTTATGTTGACACCGGTGCCCGAGACCCGGCCGACCAGGCATGGTTCGACGAGGCCATGCAAGGCGCGCTTGAAACGGTGGGCGCGACCGATGACGCAGCCGCTACGGACGACCCAGACGCGACGAGTGACGCGGACGC
>CAZPYF010000048.1:0-6249 GCA_964590015.1 uncultured Burkholderiaceae bacterium | reverse complement strand
GACACTGCGGACGACTCTACCGATAACTCGGTGGCCGAAGCGTTGCTGCACCAGCTGGATGCCTGGCTAGGCGGGCAGGCGCCCGAGTCTGACGACGCGCGCGAGGCCATACGGCGCTTTCAGCAACTCACGCCGCCCCTGGCCGCCAAGTCGCTGGAAGATACCGTGTTTTATCGTTATGGCTGCCTGCTGTCGCGCAATGAGGTCGGCTCTGACCCCGCCGTCTTTGCGCGCAGCGTTGAAGAATTTCATGAAAGTAATCTGCACCGGGCTCATCAGATGCCGTTGGGCCTGCTTGCAACGGCCACGCACGATCACAAACGCGGTGAAGACGTGCGCGCCCGCTTGGCCGTGCTTTCCGAGATACCTGAAAAGTGGTTGGACACGTGCCGCGAATGGTTGGATCGTCTGGTTGTGGGCTTGCCGCAGGGCGGCGCCGATCTGGCCTTTCGCTACATGTTGCTGCAAACCCTGGTCGGTGCGTGGCCGCCCGAGCTCGAGGCGTACGATGCCGAGGCAGTGAAAAAATATCTGGAACGCGTTGATGCGTGGGCCGTGAAGGCGCTGCGCGAGGGTAAGCAAGTATCGAGTTGGTTTGATCCCGACACTGAATATGAGCAAGCCTGCAAAGATCTGCTCTTCAGCATGGCTCCCGGGTGCACGCATCATGATGTGCTGCGCGACATCGAACACTTTGCGCGTGATATCGAGCCGGCGGCTATCTTGAACGGCCTCGTTCAGACGGCCCTGCGCCTGACCTGCCCGGGCGTGCCGGATCTTTACCAAGGTTGCGAGTACCGCGACTTCTCTTTGGTCGACCCCGATAATCGCCGTGCGGTGGATTTCACGAAGCGAGCCGCCACGTTGGCTCAGGCGAAGGGCGGCTCCGATGATTCCTCGCCCATCTTGGAAACAGGCCGCTGGCCGGCCGATGCCTGGGCCGACGGGCGGGTCAAGCAGGCGCTGGTCGCCGAACTGCTGCGCCTGCGGCGAGATAATAGCGACGCGTTTGCGGGCACGTATCGCCCTCTGCCGGCACAGGGGTCGGCCGCCTCACACGTCGTGGCGTTCAGCCGTGACGACGACATCGTGGTGATTGCGGCGGTCAAGTGCGCAGCAAAAACCCAGACAGACGATTCGGGGGCACCCATGATACCGGCGGAGCACTGGGGCGATACGGTGGTGTCGCTGCCGGGCGCGGGGCCATGGCGTGACGTCTTGCGAGGCACAAAAGCAAACGGCGCCGAAGCGCCGCTGCGTGTGGCCCAGCTCTTAGACGGCTTTCCGTTGGCCGTCTTGTGCCGGGCTCAAGGGTAAAGGCCGCGCATCTCGCGCGCTTCAAGAATGCGCGAGCATGCGGCAATGAAGGCCGCCGTACGCAGTGAAACCTTATGCTGCGCGGCAACCCCGGCGACCGAAGAGTAGGCGGTGTGCATCATGCGCTCGAGCCGCTCGTTGATCTCTTCTTCCGTCCAGAAGAAGTTTGAAAAATCCTGCACCCACTCGAAGTAGCTCACCGTGACGCCGCCGGCATTGGCCAGTACGTCGGGCACAATCAGAACGCCCTTGTCGGTGAGAATGTCGTCGGCTTCGGGCGTGGTGGGGCCGTTGGCCCCTTCGATGATGATGCGGGCGCGAATCTTGTCGGCGTTGCCTTGATGGATCTGGCCCTCGAGCGCGGCAGGGATCAGGATGTCGGTGTCGAGTGCCCAGAACTCGTCGGGTGCAAGCGGCTCGGAGTCGGGGGCGCCAGCGACACCGCCGGTTTCCTCAACGTGCTTGAGCAGCCGCAGCACGTCAAGCCCCTTGGCATTGTGCACCGTACCGGTGTGGTCTTGCACCGAAATGATCTTTGCACCGGTTTCGTAGAACAGGCGAGCCGCCGTACCGCCCACGTTGCCGAAACCCTGTACGCACACCCGTGCGCCATCGAGGGGAATGCCGTGATGCTTCGCCGCAGCGGTGCCCACCACGAACACGCCGCGCCCGGTGGCCTCAACGCGCCCCAAGCTTCCGCCCAACGAAATGGGCTTGCCGGTGACTACGCCGGTCGTCGTGTTGCCATGGTTCATGGAATAGGTGTCCATCATCCATGCCATGGTTTGCGCATTGGTGTTGACGTCGGGCGCAGGAATGTCTTTATGCGGCCCGATAATGACACCGATCTCGCTGGTATAGCGGCGGGTGATCCGTTCGAGCTCGGCCTTCGAATAGTTGCGTGGGTCAATGCGCACGCCGCCTTTCGCGCCACCGAAAGGCAGATTGACGGCCGCTGCCTTGACCGACATCCAGGCGGCCAGCGCCATGACTTCCGACAGCGTGACGTCTTGGTGATAGCGCACGCCGCCCTTGCCCGGCCCGCGCGAGACGTTGTGCTGCACCCGGTAGCCTTCGAAATGCGCAACCGTGCCGTCGTCGAGCTCAACGGGAATGTCGACGATCAATACACGCTTGGGTCGCTTCAGGGTTTCAACCCATTTGGCCAGGTGACCCAGGTAAGGGGTGACCCGTTCAACCTGTTCCAGATAGATGCCCCACGGGCCGACATGGCCCGGGTCTAGATAGGAGGGTAGTGCGTGCGTGTTTTCTTGTGACATTTCCGGTCTCGCCGATGTTTTCAAAGCTATAACCCGCCCAGAATGGGAGGGTTTACCCGAGAGCTTACTACGTCCCTTGGGGGCCGGTCATGGGCGGAAAATGGGGACAGAACCCTGCGGCCGAGATTCTCGGGTAAACCATGGGTTAACGCGGGTGCGTGAGTTGCGTTTTACCGTCAATAATGGGGCAGTGGCACTGCGTTAGTGGGCGGGCGTGTATTAAGCGCCATACGATTGCAGCCCTTCGAGGTCAAGCACATGCACGGCTCCGTATTCCACGTTCACCAATTGAGCCTCCTCAAGGGCACGCAGTGCCTGGTTCGTACGTTGCCTCGATATACGCGCCAGATACCCGATCTCTTCTTGTGTGATGTCGAGCCGCATGGCCTTGCCCGGGTACAGCAGCGGGTTTACCAGTTCAATCAGGCAACGGGCTACCCGCGCTTCCGGATCGAGCAACCGATCGGATTCCGCCTTCCCTACGAATTGCCCCACGCGCTCGTTGAGCTGGTGCAGCAGATAACGGTTGAACGGAATGCTGCGGTCGAGCAGCCAGTCAAACGTGACTTCAGGCATGCGCAGTATGGTCGATTCACGCAGCGCCACAACATCGTACTTGCGCTTTTCACGCTTCAGCAGCGAGCCTTCGCCGAACCAGCCGCCCGCCGGTACGCCCATCAGCGAGGCCAGCTTGCCTTCGGGGTTGCCCACCGACACCTTAACCAGCCCTGCCGCAACGCCCAGCCACGCCGTGGCCCGCTCGCCCTTGCGTTCGATCATCGCGCCGGGAGAGTAGGTGGCGCTACTCACATCTTGCAGCACGCGCTCGCGTTCCTCCGGCCCCAATAACGGAAACCAGACGGACGATGTCTCAAGCGTATGTTCAAAACTCATGAGGAATTACCCCTAGGGGTGTATCGAATGTCGCAACAGCGACAGTTATCTACAGGACGAAACGATACCTTAACCTGAGCGAAGGCCCTAACAGGGTCATTCGAAGCATATAACGACGGCTCTGCAACGACAGAGCTCAGCCTAGGCTGAAGGAGACAGACGGTGACACACTCATCACCCAACCAGGCGTCGAGCCTGCCGGCGACTTTTCCGGCATGGGTCGAATATCATGCCCGGCACCGAGGGTCGCGGCCCGCCATGCGCGAGAAGGATCTCGGCATCTGGCAAACCATGACCTGGAGCGAGGTCGCCGAACAGGCGGTCGAGCTGGCCAACGGGCTTGCAGCGCTCGGCGTGGTCAAGGGCGCGCATGTGGCCGTAATCGGCGAGAACCGCCCGCGCCTCTATCTGGCCATGATCGCAACGCAGTACCTGGGCGCTATTCCCGTTCCGCTTTACCAAGACGCCATCGCAGCCGAGATGCTTTATGTGCTGCAAGACGCCGAAGTCGGTGTCGCCGTTGTGGAAGATCAGGAACAGGTCGACAAGATGCTCGAGGCGCGGCAAAGCTGCCCCGCGCTGCGCCACATCGTGTACGACGACCCGCGCGGCCTACGCAATTACAACGAAGACGGGCTGCTGAGCTTTGAAGCACTGGCCGAGCAAGGCCGGGCCTTCCGCAATGCGAACCCCGATTACGTGGCGCAGGTCTCTGCGGCCCTGTCGCCCGATGAGCCGGGCGCCATGTTCTACACCTCCGGCACCACCGGCAAGCCCAAAGGGGTGGTGCTCAGCCATCACGCCTTGATCGACCGGGCTGTGGTCATTCAGGAGCTTGAGAATCTCACCGACCGTGAAGATGTGCTGGCTTACTTGCCGCCGGCCTGGATCGGCCAGAACATGTTCTCGTACACCCAGTTCCTGGTAACCGGTTTTACGGTCAACCATCCCGAGTCGCCCGACACCGTATCGATCGACATGCACGATATCGGGCCCACGTACTATTTCGCACCGCCGCGTGTACTCGAAGGGTTGCTGACCCAGGTCATGATCCGCATGGAAGATGCCAGCGCGGTGAAGCGCAAGCTGTTCCACGCGTGCATGGGTCTGGCACGGCGAGTGGGCACACGCATCCTCGACAAAGACAAAACCGTCGGGGCGTTCGACCGCCTTCTGTATTCGCTGGGCGATCTTCTCGTCTACGGGCCGTTGCGTAATGCGCTGGGCATGAGTCGGGTCAGGGTCGCCTATACCGCCGGTGAAGCCATCGGCCCCGATCTATTTGAGTTCTACCGCTCCATCGGTATCAACCTCAAGCAACTCTATGGTTCCACCGAAACGTCGGTGTTCGTGTGCGTGCAGTCCGACGGTCAGGTGCGCGCCGACACCGTGGGGCCGCCTGTTGCGGGCGTTGATATCCGCGTGGCTGAGAACGGCGAGATCCAGGTCAAGAGCCCTGGCTTGTTCACGGGCTACTACAAGAACCCCGAAGCCACGGCCGAGTCGTTCACAGCCGACGGCTGGTATCACACGGGCGACGCGGGATTCTTCGATACCGACGGCCAGCTGAAGATCATCGATCGCGCTAAAGACGTCGGCAAGCTGGCCGACGGCAGCCTGTTCGCGCCCAAGTACATCGAGAACAAGCTGAAGTTCTTCCCGTACATCAAAGAGGCCGTGGCTTTCGGCGACGGGCGCGATGAGGTGTGTGCCTTCGTGAATATCGATCTGGAAGCGGTCGGTAACTGGGCTGAACGGCGCGGCTTGCCCTACGCCGGCTACACCGACCTGGCGGCTAAAACCGAGGTGCACGAGCTCATTCGCGACTGCGTGGAGAAGGTCAACGACGATCTTGCGACCGACCCGAAGCTGCATGCGTCGCAAGTCGCCCGTTTCCTGGTGCTGCACAAGGAACTCGACCCCGACGACGACGAGCTCACGCGTACCCGCAAGGTTCGTCGCGGGTTTATCGCGCAGAAATACGGCGTGCTGGTTGATGCATTGTTTGAAGGCCGTAGCAACCAGTACATCGAGACAGAGGTCAAGTTTGAAGACGGCCGCACGGGGCGTATCTCTGCGGATGTGCGCATATTGAATGCCAAGATCCACCCCGGCAACACGAAGAAGGCTGCGTAACCCATGATTCAGAGTCGAGACCAGCGCATCGGCGAGGTCGTGCTTGACCTCAATAACATCTCGCTTGCGTTCGGCGGGGTTAAGGCCCTGACCGATATTTCGTTCGATGTGCGCGAACATGAGATCCGGGCCATTATCGGGCCCAATGGTGCCGGCAAGAGTTCGATGCTCAACGTGATCAACGGCGTGTACACCCCTCAGCAAGGGGCCATCACGCTCGACGGCACCCAGTACACCCGCATGAATCCGCGCCGCGCCGCCGAATCCGGCGTGGCCCGCACATTCCAGAACCTTGCCTTGTTCAAGGGCATGAGCGTGCTCGACAACATCATGACGGGCCGCAATCTGCGCATGACCAGCGGCGTGCTGGCGCAGGCGTTCCGCTTCGGTTCGGCCGAACGCGAAGAAATACGGCATCGCGAGTTTGTCGAGAACATCATCGACTTTCTCGAGATCCAGGCCTACCGGAAAGTGCCCGTGGGCCGGCTTCCCTACGGCTTGCAGAAACGGGTCGACCTCGGTCGCGCGCTGGCCATGGAGCCGCGCATTCTGCTGCTTGACGAGCCGATGGCCGGCATGAACATCGAAGAGAAGCAGGACATGAGCCGCTTCATTCTCGATG
>CAZPYF010000047.1:0-12714 GCA_964590015.1 uncultured Burkholderiaceae bacterium | reverse complement strand
GCAACTACCTGGTGTCGATCATGAAAGACGTGCCGCTGCTTTCCGTGGTGGCCGTACTGGAAATGTTGAACGTTGCCAAGATTATCGGCGACCGCACCTTCAATTACCTGATACCGCTATCAATGGTCGGCCTGATCTATCTGATCCTCACCCTGGTCGCGGCGGCGGGAATCCGTTATCTGGATACGCGCCTGCCCAAACGAGGAATTCCGCTGAAATGAACCAAGTTGCCACCCCCGCGCCTGCTGAGTCGCCCCAGGCCATCATCCACTTCGACAAGGTGATCAAGCGCTTCGGCGACGTTACCGTGCTCGACTCGCTCGACTTCGAAGTGCGTAAGGGCGAGAAAGTCACCATTATCGGCCCGTCAGGTTCCGGCAAGTCTACGGTCTTGCGGATTCTCATGACCCTGGAAACGATCGAAGGTGGCGTGATCCACGTCGCCGGCAAGCCCTTGTGGCATGAACGGCGTAACGGCGAACTGGTACCTGCCAGCGAAAACCACCTGCGTGAAATGCGCAAGGAAATGGGCATGGTGTTCCAGCAGTTCAACTTGTTTCCGCACATGACGGTACGGCGCAATGTCACCGAGGCGCCGGTGCATGTATTGGGGCTTTCGCGGCAGGAAGCCAATCAGCGCGCCGAGGAATACCTGGAACTGGTGGGCTTGAGCGATCAGGCCGACAAGTTCCCCAGCCAGCTCTCGGGCGGTCAGCAGCAACGCGTGGCCATTGCTCGGGCACTGGCCATGAAGCCGAACATCATGCTGTTCGATGAGCCAACCTCGGCCCTAGACCCGGAATTGGTGGGGGAAGTGCTGAACGTTATTCAGCGGCTCGCCGAAGAGCAGGATCTGACCATGCTGCTGGTGACACACGAAATGCAGTTCGCCAAACGGGTTTCTGATCGCGTGTGCTTTTTTGACAAGGGGAAGGTGGTGGAACAGGGGCCGCCCGAGCAACTGTTCGTGGAACCGCAGGAAGAGCGCACGCGCAACTTCCTGCAAAACTTCTTGGACACAGCCTAAAGCGGCACCCGAATCGTCGGAAAGCGAAGGTCCGGGCGAAGGGGCGTCACCTAGCAGGAAGGGCTACCACACGTAAAACGCCACTTGAATGGCTCGTACGACGCTTTGACCCTCGCAGAGCGACCGGTGGACGAAGGGCCCGCGAACTAAACTAGGGCCCTGAGTCTTAGAACCGGCCTTCCAACACCTGTGTGGTGGCCCGGTCGAGCACCTCTAAGCCGTGCACCAACATGTCTTCATCGATGGTGAGCGCCGGTTGCACTTTAAGCACTTCGTCGTGGGCACCGGTCGTTAGCGTAACCAAGCCGGCGGCCAGCGCCTTTTCCGCAATCTCAGTGGCCAGACCCAAGTGGGCCGGGGTCACCAGACCTTGTATGAGCCCCCTGCCCCGCACGCCCAGGCCCACATGCGCGTAGGCCTGCACCAGGTTCTCAAGCCAGTCACGCACCACGCGTTCTTTACGGCGCACGTGCACCGCAAAGCTGTCGTCGGCCCAATAGGCTTCCAATACGTGTTCGGCAGTGAGCAAGGCCAGGCCGGCATGCTCGTCGCCTACCGACGGGCAATACTGCATCGCCGGTAGATCGGGGCGGCTCAGCAATACCGACATCGGCAAGCCAAAGCCTGAAAGCGAGCGCGAGAGCGCCACCATGTCGGCACGCACGCCCGACGCTTCGAAACTGAAGAAGCGCCCCGTGCGTCCGCAGCCCACGATGGTTTCGTCCATGATGAGCAGCATGCCGTGCCGCTTGCAGAGCGTTTCCAGGTCGCGCAGCCAGCGCCAGCTGAGCACGTCGATGCCGCCTTCGCCCAGTACCGTTTCCACCACGACCGCAGCAGGCTTCTCGTCTTCGCGCCGGCACATGTCGAGCTGGCGTTCGAGATACGCCATGGTGTCGACATCGGGGCCGAAGCTGCCGTCGTAAGGCATGAAAAGCGTATCGCCCACTCCGGTGCAGGCGGCCCAGACAATGGGTGCCTGCGGATCGGCGCGAAAGCTGTCGCAACGAGTGAACGAGACGATCTTATGCCGGCCGGTGGCCAGGCGTGCCGACTTCAGCGCCGCCTCGACCGCCGCAGCGGCCGTGGTGCCTGTGTAGTGGACGTTGTATTCCCAGCCACGGGGCCGCAGCAAATAGCCTTCGATGGCGTCGCGAAAGCGGCCCAACGAACGCGACATTTCGGGCGTGGCGCCCCGCCCCGGCAGGCTGCGACGCAGCATCTGCATAAGCAGCGGGTTGTCGTGGCCGTAGTTCAGCGCGCCGGCGGCGCTGCTGAAATCAATGTATTGCCGCCCGCAGGCGTCGGCAAGCACCGAACCCTGGGCACGTGTGAAAAGGCTACTACCTACAGTGCGGGCGTAGTCCCGAACATGGGACTGCACCCGCTCTAGTATTCTCTGTTCGATCACGGTCTACTCCCCAGGCTGGCAGCGCCAGTTGTTCGAGTTTCCGCGCCCTTCAAACCGCGATGCCCGATTCCGGCTGCGTGCCGTCTTCCATAGGAACATCAAGCATGGGCGATGCGGCTTCAGTCGGCACCGGTTCTGCGGAATGACTGGACTCCATGAGCGCAACGATACGCTCGAGCGAGAGCGTGATCGTGGCCTGTTCCAACTCGGGCAGCTCATTCAACGCTTCAGCCAGTTTTTGCTGAAGGGGTGAAGGCGTATCGCGCACGAGCGTACGGCCCGACTCGGTGGCCGAGACCATGACGATGCGGCGGTCTTCGCGGCTACGTTCACGTAGCACCCAACCCTTGTCTTCAAGGCGGTCGAGAATACCGACCACCGTGCTGGGGCTCACGTGAATTTCACGACTGATGGCCGTAGTAGTGAGCGGGCCGTTTTCGGCGACCGCACGCAGACAGACCAACTGAGGTGCCGTGATATTGCTATAGGCCGCGAGCTGACGCGAATGCAGGGCAATGGCACGCGTAATGCGCCGCAATGCCCTCAATATGCGCAAGTCGTATTGAGGCGAGGAATCCAGGGAAACCATTATTTACCCGAAATAAATGAATTGCATTGGTTTATATAAGAATGGTAGGGGCCGGTAGAGCTTAGTGTCAACCTTGTGGCGCCCTTGCGGCGCGCCAAAGCGCAGATCTGACACACATCGCAACGGATATCGCGATGCATGTCGCTGCCGAGGCCGGCAGAATGCCGGCGACGTATTAAGCCAGGCGAATTAAGCCGTACCGCCTACCGTAAGCCCTTCCATGCGCAACGTGGGCATGCCTACACCCACCGGCACACTCTGGCCTTCCTTGCCGCAGGTGCCCACGCCCGAGTCGAGCTGCATGTCGTTGCCGATCATGCTGACCCGCGTCATGGCGTCGGGGCCGTTGCCGATCAATGTGGCGCCCTTCACCGGTGCGGTGACCTTGCCGTTCTTGATCAGATAGGCTTCCGAAGCCGAAAACACGAACTTGCCGCTGGTGATGTCGACCTGCCCACCACCGAAGTTCACCGCGTACAGGCCGTTCTTCACGGAAGCAATGATCTCTTCAGGCGGTGTTTGGCCCCCCAACATATACGTGTTGGTCATACGCGGCATGGGCAGGTGAGCGTACGATTCGCGGCGCCCGTTACCCGTAACGCCCTGCCCCATCAACCGTGCGTTCAGCGTGTCTTGCATGTAGCCGCGCAAGATGCCGTCTTCAATCAGCACCGTAGATTGCGTGGTGTTGCCTTCATCGTCGATATTCAATGAACCGCGCCGGCCGTCAAGCGTGCCGTCGTCAACCACCGTAACGCCGGGCGACGCCACGCGTTCGCCGATGCGATCGGAAAACACACTAGAACCTTTGCGGTTGAAGTCGCCTTCCAGCCCATGGCCCACCGCCTCATGCAGCAGAATGCCGGGCCAGCCGGCGCCCAGCACCACCGTCATTTCACCGGCGGGCGCCGGGCGTGCTTCCAGATTAGTGAGCGCTTCATGGGCCGCCCGCTGCGCATAGGCTTTCAGCAAATCGTCGGTAAAGTACTCGAGGCCGCTGCGCCCGCCGCCACCGGCATGCCCCATTTCGCGGCGCCCCGCATGTTCGGCAATCACCGTAAGCGAAAGCCGCACGAGCGGGCGAACATCGGCGGCCATGCGCCCATCGCTGCCGGCCACCAGAACAACGTCGTACTCGGCGCCGAGGCTCGCCATCACCTGAATAATGCGCGGGTCGACGGCGCGCGCCATGCCTTCCAGGCGTTCGAGCAATATCACCTTCTCGGGTGAGGCCAGGCTGGCCACCGGGTCGATGGCCGGATACAGCGCACGCGGGTTGGCCATAATGGGCGCCGGCACCTTGCGCTTGCCCGCACCGCGCTTGGCAATACTGCGCACCGCGCGCGCCGACGACAGCAAGGCATCAGAGGAAAGCGAATCAGAATACGCAAACGCCGTTTTTTCGCCACTGACCGCGCGCACGCCCACGCCCTGCTCAATGGAAAAGCTGCCCGTCTTTACGATGCCCTCTTCCAGACTCCAGCCTTCGCTGCGCGTATATTGGAAATACAAATCGGCATAATCGACCCGATGCGTGCATATTTCACCAAGCGCGGCCGACATATCGGATTCCGTGAGACCCCAGGGGTCAAGCAATACGGATTTGGCAGTGGCCAGAGCGTTCAGGGTGGGGTCGGCGAGTTTCATCTTCAATACGGACTCTTTATATATATAAGGGGAGATACAGGGCGACGGTTTACCTACATGACCCGGTGCGTCAGCGCCGGCAATGAAAGCCGAACCGCTTCCAGGCGGCTGGCATCAACTCTGCCTGAAACGCAACCTTCGCCTTCGGGCTGGCACGCCACCACTTCGCCCCACGGGTCGACAAGCATCGTATGCCCCCAGGTACGGCGGCCGTTCTCGTGCTTACCGCCTTGCGCCGCCGCCAGCACATAACACTGGTTTTCGACGGCGCGCGTGCGCAACATGATTTCCCAGTGCGCCGAGCCGGTTGTATAGGTAAACGCGGAAGGCACCACAATGAGCGATACGTCGCCCATGGCCCGATACAGCTCAGGAAACCGTAAATCGTAGCAGACTGACAGGCCCACGCGGCCCATGGGCGTATCGACCACCTGCGCGCCATTGGCGCCGGGGCGAATCGACACCGATTCGTCGTACGATTCCTCGCCTTTTCGAAAACCGAACAGGTGAATTTTGTCGTACCGCGCTGCCTGATTACCGTCGGGGTCGAATACCAGCATCGTGTTATAGATGCGGTCGGTATCCTCACTTTGCAAGGGCAGCGTTCCGCCCAGCAGCCAAATGCCATGCTTGCGCGCGGTTTCGGCCAGGAAATCCTGAATGGGCCCGGAGCCCGGTGCTTCCTTGATGGCGAGTTTGTCGGGGTCGCGACGGCCCATAAAGCAGAAGTACTCGGGAAGCAATACCAGTTCGGCGCCTTGCGAGGCAGCCGTGGCGATCAATTCACCGGCTTTGGCCAGATTCGACTCCACCGAGATTCCGGAAACCATCTGAATGGCCGAAACTTGAAACGATTTATTGCCAGACATAGCCTTAATCCTGAAGCATTCTTAATGTTCCCATTAATGTGCAGAACTATTCACGAAACGATTCACATAAAGCTAGAATGTGGGGGCTTTTCTGTTTCCATTGTGGAAGCAGCACACCGTAACGATGAATATCCATAATCGGAAAATCCATGACACGAACCAATTACGCCTCACAGCGTCGCAAGCTCGAAAAGGAAATCGTGCGTCTCCAGAAGCAGGCAGCAGCTCTGGAAAAGAAGCAGCGCGCGCCTATCATTTCTGACATCGTACGCAGCATGCGTGAGTACGATATCACGCCTGAAGAGATCGACGCGGCGTTTAACCGCCGTACCCGCGGCCCGTCAAAGTCAGCGGCCAAAAAAGCCGGCACGACCCGCGCGCCGGTACCGCCCAAGTACCGCAACCCCGAAACCGGCGCCACCTGGTCGGGCCGTGGCAAGCCCCCGCGCTGGGTCAGCGACGCTGAAAAGAGCGGTACGAGCCGCGACAGCTTCCTGATCAACCCTTAACGCTCGCGCAAATCGGGAAGTCATCAAGGTAGTTGGTACCTGACTTCCCGAACCTGGCCGTTATTGCCGGGGAAATTATCAAATATCGCCTGCATTAAGTACGGCATCACGGCGTCAATGTTATCGGCATCACTGCGATGCACGGCCGAGGCCCGGTACACCTCGCGCCCCTGCTGCGACTGATCGTGAATGGTTACGGTGAGCGTGTTGTGATAAACGTCCACGGGCACATTAACCACGTTGGGCCGATAAAAAATACCGCCGCCCCAACCGCTCCAGCCGCCGTAATAGCCCCCAAAGGCGGGGCCCATCCAGCCGTCGTTCAAATAATAGTCGTCATACCGCTGCACCCAGGTCTGTTTCAGTTCGGTGCCATATTCCATACGCACGTCAAATCGCGCCGGCGTCGAGCCTGTGGCTTCCCGCAGACCGGTGGGGCCAATAGACGCACGCAGCATGTCTGAAAAATGCTGGAACTGTAAATGGCCCGCCTGCTGGGGCGCGGCGACTATACGATAGTATTCACCCTGGCTGCCCACCGGCCATTGCTGATACGTGGTGACCTTGGCTGAAAGAGACGAGGCGCATCCGCCCAACGCCACCAGCGCCGCAGCGGCCCATATGCGCCAGGCCCCAAGCACGCCCGCTGCGCGGCGCAAATCACGGATTGCTGTGCGGCTGTTCATGTTCGTTTCCACCTTCGTGCCTGCTGCTGAACTACTACAATACCCTTAATGCAATTCCGGCTCTTGGTAAATTAATATGCGTACTGAAACTTCCCCTACCATCTCCCGTCAGGATTACCGGCCGTTTCCTTATGCCTTACCGACGGTAGCTCTGAGCCTGGAACTCGATGCCGCGCTCACGCGCGTGACATCCACCATGAGCTTTGAGCAGCGGGCGCCCACTTTGGTTCCCTTGGTGTTGAACGGGCAAGATTTGAGCCTGGAATCGGTATCGATCGACGGCCGGCATCTGGCGCCCGACGAGTACCAGCTCAACGACGAAACACTGGTACTGCACCCTCAGTCCCAGCACTTCACGGTTCAGATCGTGAGCACCTGCCGACCCGAATCGAATTCCACACTCATGGGCCTGTACGTGTCGGGTAGCCATTTGTTCACCCAATGTGAGGCCGAGGGTTTCCGGCGCATTACCTGGTTCCCCGATCGCCCCGACGTCATGGCGCGATACCGCGTCACCCTTTCAGCCGACAAGGCGCAGTACCCGTTGCTGCTTTCGAACGGCAATCTGCTTTCTGAACGGGAGCTTGAGAACGGCCGCCACGAAGCCGTTTGGGAAGACCCCCACCCGAAGCCCAGCTACCTGTTCGCGGTAGTGGCGGGTGACTTCGCCTGCCGTGAGCAGCGCGTCACCACACGCAGCGGCCGCGAGGTACTGCTACAGGTGTACAGCGATCACGGCACTGAAAATCGCACCGAGTGGGCCATGGATTCTCTGCTGCGTTCGTTGCGCTGGGACGAGGAACGCTACGGCCTCGAACTCGACCTCGACCGCTTCATGATCGTGGCCGCCCGCGATTTCAATATGGGCGCCATGGAGAACAAGGGGCTGAATGTTTTCAACTCGGCCTATGTGCTCGCCGATCCCGCCACCGCCAGCGATACCTCGTATCGAGCCATCGAGGCGGTGATCGGGCACGAATACTTTCACAACTGGACGGGCAACCGCGTCACCTGCCGCGACTGGTTCCAGCTTTCGCTAAAGGAAGGCCTCACCGTTTTCCGCGACCAGGAATTCTCGGCCGACATGCTGGCCAGCGGCCTTGACGGGGCGGCGGCCGCCAGCGCCCGGGCGGTAAAACGAATCGACGACGTATCTACATTGCGCGTTGCGCAGTTCCCCGAAGATGCCGGCCCCATGGCGCATCCCATACGCCCGGAAAGCTATCAGGAAATCGCGAACTTCTATACGGCCACTATTTACGAGAAAGGGGCCGAGGTCATTCGCATGCAGCAAACGCTGCTGGGTCGCGAAGGCTTCCGTGAAGGGCTGGAAGAGTACTTCCGCCGTCACGACGGCCAGGCGGTGACATGCGACGACTTCATCGCCGCCATGGAATCGGTGTATGCCAAGCGCAACCCGGGGCGCGACCTTCAAGTGTTCCGCCATTGGTATAGCCAGGCCGGCACGCCTCGTGTGAGCGTACAGCTGGAACACGACGCGGCCACGCAAACCTGCACGCTCACGCTGTCGCAATCGAACCCGCCCGCGGGCATCGAGCTGCTGCAAGATCCGCCTCCGGCGAAGCCGCCGCTGCATATTCCGGTTGCGGTGGGGCTGCTTTCCGGCGAAGGCGAACCCATCATGCCGGAAGGGGCAACCCCTCATTCTGTCGCAGCACCAGGCACCTTATTGCTCGAGTTGACCGAAGCCGAGCAAACATGGGAATTCAAGGGTGTAGCGGAACGGCCCGTGTTGTCGTTGCTGCGTGATTTCTCGGCACCGGTCGTTATCGACTACGAGCGGCCCGACTCCGAACTGGCGCTATTGGCCCGTCGCGACCCCGATCCGTTTGCCCGATGGGAGGCCGGCCAAGAACTCGCTCGCCGGCTGCTGCTCGCTCGTGTGCAGGCGGTGTTGAACGGCTCGCCGGCACCTTCCGCCGAAGCCCTATGCGATACGTGGGAAGCCCTGCTGCAAGATGCCGCGCTCTCACCCGCCTATCTGGCCCGGGTGCTCACGCTTCCGGCTCAGAAAGAACTGCTTGAGCACACCCAGCCTATGGAACCGCATGCCGTGGTGCAGGCGCACCGCGAGCTCAAGGCGGAACTGGGCCGGCGGTTGGCCGTGCAGTGGAGGCGCCATTACGACGCCCTGGCTGACGACGGGGTGCCTTATTCGCCCGACGCAGAATCGGCGGGCCGGCGCGCGCTTCGTTCCCTGGCACTCGGCTACCTGCTGGCGGGCGAGCACCCTGACGCGAGTCAGCTGGCTTTGCAGCAATACAAGTCGGCACAAAACATGACCGACAGCATGGGCGCCATGAACGCGCTCGCGGCCTGGGGCAAGGAAGACACACGCGACGCCGTTTACCGTCATTTCTACGACACCTGGCAGGAAGACCCGCTGGTGATCGACCGCTGGTTCTCGGTGCAGGCGTCTTCGCCCTTCACCACGGTGGACCAAGTGCGTGCGCTGATGCTGCACCCGGCGTTTTCGTTGCGCAACCCCAACCGCGCGCGCTCGGTGGTCTTCCAGTTCTGCATCAATAACCCGCGCAACGCACATGGGTCGGCCGGCTATGCATTCTGGGCCGAACAGGTGCTGGCGCTCGACGCCCTCAACCCCGAAATTGCGGCCCGACTGGCGCGCGCCTTCGACAACTGGTCGCGCCTGACACCGGCGCTGCGCGAACCCGCGCGCCAGGCGTTGGAACGTATTCTTCAACACCCTACGCTCTCGCGCAACGTCGCCGAGATCATCAATAAAGCCTTGAGCATCCATCAGGAGCACTGATCAATGAAGCATAAATCCCTGACCCAGTACCTGGTCGAGCAGCAACGCGAAGAGAAAGCGATGTCGGCCGAGTTGCGCCTGCTCATCGAAACGGTGGCCCGGGCGTGCAAGGCTATCGGCCATGCCGTGGGCAAAGGCGCACTGGGCGGTGTACTGGGCAGCCTCGATTCCGAGAATGTTCAAGGCGAAGTGCAGAAGAAGCTCGACGTGCTGTCGAACGAGATTCTGCTCGATGCCAACGAATGGGGCGGCCACCTGGCGGCGATGGCTTCCGAAGAAATGGAAACCATCCACCTGATTCCTAACCGCTACCCGAAGGGCGAATATCTGTTGCTGTTCGATCCGCTCGACGGCTCGTCGAACATCGACGTGAACGTCTCGATCGGTACCATCTTCTCGGTGCTGCAGGCCCCTGCCGAGGTCTCGGGCCGTGAAGTGGAAGAGCGCGACTTCCTGCAGGCCGGCCACCGCCAGGTGGCGGCGGGCTATGCCGTGTACGGCCCGCAGACCATGCTGGTGCTCACCGTGGGCAACGGTGTGGTGGGGTTCACACTCGACCGCGAAACGGGCGCCTGGCGACTCACGCACGACAACATCCGCGTACCGGAAGAAACGGCCGAGTTCGCTATCAACATGTCGAACATGCGCCACTGGGAAATGCCGGTGCGCCGCTACATTCACGAGTGTCTGGCCGGCAAAGAAGGCCCGCTTGAGAAGAACTACAACATGCGTTGGGTGGCGTCGATGGTGGCCGACGTGCACCGTATTCTTACGCGCGGCGGCATCTTCATGTACCCGCGCGATGAACGCCCCAGCGGCAAGGCCGGCAAGCTGCGCTTGATGTATGAAGCCAACCCCATGAGCTTGATTATTGAGCAAGCGGGTGGCGTGGCGGTTGACGGTGAGCGGCGCATTCTCGATGTTGAACCCACCGCCCTGCACCAACGTGTCGGGGTGATTCTGGGCTCACGCCAAGAAGTCGAGCGCGTGCAGCGGTATCACCAGGAAGCCCAACAGAACTGAAGGGGCGCGAGGGGCAGGCCCGGCAGCAACGTCAGCCGGGAAGGCTTGCCCGCGTGGCCGCGGCTGCAAGGGCCCGCAACGCCCCGCCTGTAGGTTCGATAAGGCCGCCGCCCGCTAGGGCCGGCGGCCTATTCACACGCTTAATCGATCGTGAGAATGGTGGCGCCGGTGGTCTTACGACCTGCCAGCGCCTCTTGTGCCTGGGCCGCTTCTGTTAGCGGGAAACGCTGGCCAATGGCGACCTTGATTTGGCCGTCGGTCATCAAGCCAAACAACTCGTCGGCCGCCGCCTGCATGGTTTCCTGAGTGGGTACATAATCGCCCAACTTGGGGCGAGTCACGTACAACGAGCCCTTGTTGTTCAACAGGGCTAGGTCCACACCTTCCACCGAACCCGAGGCGTTGCCGAAGCTCACCATCAGGCCGCGCGGGCGCAGGCAGTCAAGTGAAGTCATCCAGGTGTCTTTACCCACGCCGTCGTACACCACCGGCAGCTTGGCGCCATTCGTTAGTTCCTTGACGCGCTCGGCGACATTCTCGCGGCTGTAGTCAATGACTTCCCAGGCGCCGTGCTCTTTGGCCAGCGCGCATTTTTCGGGGCTGGAAGCCGTACCGATCAGCTTGACGCCCAACGCGCGCGCCCACTGGCACGCCAGCAAGCCCACCCCACCGGCTGCGGCGTGAAACAGAATGGTCTCGCCTTCCTGCAGCCGGTAACACTGGCGGAATAGATACTGGGCAGTGAGGCCCTTAAGCATGACGGCTGCCGCGTCTTCATAGCTAATGGAGTCGGGCAGCTTCACAACGCGGCTGGCCGGCACGTTGCGCAGATCGGCATAGGCGCCCAAGGGGCTCTGGCCGTAGGCCACCCGATCACCCACCGACACGTGTGTGACACCCTCGCCCACCGCTACCACGTCACCCGCCGCTTCGAAGCCCAGGCCATGCGGCAACGGGTGCGGGTACAGGCCGGTACGAAAATAGATATCGATGAAGTTCAGACCGGCCGCCTTCTGACGTATAGTCACTTCGCCCTGCGCAGGGGCCGGCACCTCGATCGTTGCGAGTTTCAGTACTTCGGGCCCTCCGTGGGCATCGATACGTATTGCTTTAGCCTGGTTCGTCAAATCGGCCTCCATAGCTCGGGTAAAGTATGAACCACTCGGACGGGGCGAGCCCGACCGCAGCGACAAGGGCCTATTTTAATCCCTCCCCCGCTTTCCCCGTAATCTTTGCAACGGCTATACATGACCCGCCAGCACGCCCTCGTTTCGATTCATCTTGCCGCTGTGCTCTTTGGGCTTACCGGCATCTTTGGGGAATTGATCCAGGCCGATGCCGCCGTCATCACGGCGGGCCGCGCCGGTTTTGCCGTGCTGGCCCTGCTGGCGTTCATGCGCTGGCAAGGTTCATCGGCCCGCGCTGGTATCGATCTGCGCAGTGCAGGCGTGCTTACGGTGGCGGGAATCATGCTGGCTATCCACTGGATCACCTTCTTCATTGCCGTGAAAGTGGGCGGCGTGGCCATTGCCACGCTGGGATTTGCGAGTTTTCCGGCCTTTATCACGCTCTGCGAATGGCTGGTGTTGCGCGAACGCGTGGGCCGTTCGGAATGGCTGATTCTCGCGCTCGTTACCGCCGGGCTTGTGCTGGTCACGCCTTCATTCGATTTCCGCGACCAGGCGACCGAAGGGTTGGCCTGGGCGGTGGCATCGGGGCTGTCGTTCGCCCTGTTCACCTTGATCAACCGCCGGGCGGCGGGGCATATCTCGGCGTATCAGGTGGCCTGCTGGGAGAACCTGGTGGTCGTGCTCGTTACATTGCCGTTCAGCCTGGGGGGCATCGGTTCCGTAAGCGCGCTCGACTGGTTCTGGCTGGCGCTCTTGGGAGTATTCTGCACCGCGCTGTCGCACTTCCTGCTGGTATCGAGCTTGATGGTGCTGAAGGCACGCAGCGCCGGCATCGTAATCGCGCTGGAACCGGTCTACGCCATTGCCTTTGCGGCGGTGCTGTTCGCGCAATACCCGAGTGCACGGGCGCTGGTGGGCGGCGCGATCATGATTGGCGCGATCGTGTGGTCGGGGCTGCGAAAGCAATAGACCTCTAATACCCCGCGTCGCGCTGTACCACGCCGGTGACGGGTTCACCGCGCTCCATGC